>JAGQMX010000054.1 GCA_020428425.1 Candidatus Saccharimonadota bacterium
CTACACGACGCTAATGAGAGCTAATATAAACGCAGCAAAGACTGCCCAAAATCAACGATTGGCTGATGAAAAAATGGAGAAAGATGAAGCAGTACGGGCGGTTATCAATGATGATGACATGCTTAAGTCATTTAAAAATGATAATACTGATGATCAAATAGAAAGAAGCCTACTTGCAACTGGCAGATTTGGAACGCAGGGGTCAGCAGAATTAGCTGCTGCAGTTGCAACAGTGAAAAAAGCCAAGCGAGGAGTAAATAGTAATGTAAGGCAGCAAATTGCAGGTGCTGGACTCGCAGCTACTGGTACTGGAATTAAAACACATGCTGACATGTATCAAGCGGCAATCGATGCCTCTGGAGGTAACTCTGCAACCAGAAATGCAGTTTTTGCTAAGATGCGCGCTAATGCAGAAAGAGCAGGTAACTTCTCTTTGTCTGGTCCTGGACATGCAGAATCGGTAGATGCTATGGAAAGCATGGCTAGAGGCGAGTCAGCTAGCGATGTTAACTCTAGAATGCTAACTCGTGCAATGGAAATACAAGGAGCTGGGAAGCTATTACAAGGAAAGCCGGACGATGTTAAACACTTAACAGGACAATTAGCTGCGGATTATGAAACGGCTATGAGTGGAGGAGACGCAGACAGAGCAATGACGTTAGCTGCTCAAATGAAATCACTTCGAGACGCAGATAGTGGTGCTTCACCAGAAAACACGAAAGCAGTAAATGATATGCTTGCCTTGTCAGGAATTGACGAAGGGGCTGTAAACCCAGCTACAGGAGCAGCAGTATCTGTTGATGAGCAGTTTGCTAGAAATATTTCCGATAAAATGGGATCTAATTTAACAACCGAGGTAAAGAACAGTTATAGTAAAGAGCTTGGTGAGGAACATAGTCGTCGAATTCAGCTTAAGAACCAAGCTAGAGCAGCTGCCAAGCAACCACCTATATCATCAGCTGAAAGCTTGGATATGTATGACAATCTAGTAAAAGAAACGGCAATCAATGTAACAAATCAAAGAATCCGAACTCGTGCTGGATCTTATGACGTTGGCGGTGGCAACAGATCAGTACCTGAAGAACTCAGGAGACAAGCACCGTATGATCCAGATAACACTTAATAGCATTGACAATAACGACAAGATATGCTAGAGTAAATGTAAATGAATATTGAAAATCAACCTCAACTACCACCACCGTCACCCGAGGATTCCCATTCTGCTCCTTTACCACCTCCCTATATTCCTCCAGAAGCTGAGCTCGAAAGTATAGAAGTCAACCCAATAGATATTCAAGAACAACAACTTTCATATTCAGGATTAAAGAGAGCTGTTTTCCAAAAGCTAAACGAAAAGTTTTCTGACACTATAGAGGATGTATCACAATCTGATCATATTATAAGGTCTACTCCAAGTGGCGCTAGACGAATTAGAGGTTTTTACAGCGAACCTGAAGCACTAGAAGATAAGCCAAGAACAATTGTTGAACGGGCAGCCAGCCACCTTAGACAGAGACAAGCCAAAAGAAAGATGCGACTAGAACTTGAAAGGCGGCACCTTCATAGCAGCCACGGTGGAGTTCCAGAGGATACAATTGATACTTCCGTGCCAGAACCCCCAAAAAAACCTGTTTGGACTATTGAAAGAAAATATTATGCCACAACTCCAAGTGTTACTGAAGGTGCCGCTGCTTTACGTAAAAAAACTGAAGATCTAGGAAGACCTGAAGCTAGCACCCTAGGAAAACCTCCTGTCAACGAATATGGTGAAGTTATAGATCGGAAACATAGACCAAAACAAACTAGAGCAGAGAAAGCAGAAATTCGAAAAGACAGACGCCTAAAAAAGGCATTGGCTAAAATTGAGCGAAGAATGGAAAAAGGCGAGGATGGAGATACTCTGCATGGTAAATACAGAAGAGCAAAATCTTATTTATTGGAGTCTATGCGTGACTACGCTAGGGAAAGGGTGGATGCCGAAGATAAAAAGTTAGTTCCTATAGCCCAACGTGAGTATAGCAAGGACGTTCAACGATTCCTTGAATCACAACCGCCATTAGAAACTATGAACCCCCCTGAATTACAACGGTTTTACCAAGAACTTGGAGCAGTACACCAAGCTGGTTTGCATAGAGTATATCGCGCGCAAGTCGAACTGGGTACAAGATGGTCTGATATGATTACACAAGAAGAGCGGGAAAAATTAATAGCCCAACGTAGGAAGGCAGCATTTCGTGGAGCTCAAAATAATAGACAGTTAATGAAAACTGCTAAGGGTAGGCAAGTAATAAAGAGGCAATTCAATAAAAATGGCGAGGCAGGTAGATTACCAGAAGAAGACCAAAAAAGATAATACTGCTAAGCTATATACAATAAGATAATTCCTTTGTAACATATACGGTATGGCAACCTACAAAGTACTCCAAGATATTGAAGCCGAAGATACGTTTCTTGGACCATTAACACTTAAACAGTTCATATTTGGTGCTGTAGCGATAGTTAGTAGTTATGTTTGCTTCCTGTTAATAACCAAAGGTATATGGGTAATGGCGATTCCTCTGTTGCCAGTTATTATCGTAATGGGCTTCCTAGCTTTCCCATGGGGAAGAGACCAGCCAACTGAAACCTGGCTACTTGCCAAAATCCGATTTATGTTTAAGCCTAGAATCCGGATCTGGAATCAAGCTGGCATACAAGAATTAGTAAAAATTACAGCGCCACCCCCCAAGATGGAGTATGCGGGTGATGATTTATCACAAACCGAAGTAAAAAGTCGCCTTAAAGCCCTAGCCGAAACTATAGATAGTCGGGGTTGGGTGGTAAAAAACGTATCCGCACAAGAATATTCCCGTCCTAGCTATGGATCTTTATCAAACGCATCTTCCGGATCTGACAGATTGGTAGAAATGCCTACACTGCCCAAAACCGTTTCTCCACTAACCGACAACGGGATTGAAGATATGTTCAATAATGCCAAATCTAGTGAGATAACTAACCAAATAAATCAAAGTGCTAAGACGCATAAGGAAAAAACAGTTGATCATCTTAATGATGTAGCTCAGAATACGGAACCTCCAACCGATTTATGGTTTATGAATGAAGGGCCTGAAGTAGTTAAACCTGGTATGGCCAGTTTCACAACATCTAGCACTTCCCCAAAATCAGAAAATATTTTCTTACCTGAAGAATTTAGATCAAAAAACAAAACAGACGACCCGAATGAACAATATATTTCCCAGTCTCTAAAAGCCAAGAAAGACAAACCAGGCCAAGCATTTAGAAATCACAAAACCATCATTCCAGCAGAAGAACAAAAACCATTAGCTCAACCGATGACAACCAGGCCTGACCCTGTTACAATTGAACTAGCCAGAAACAATGACCGTAACATCGACAGTCTTGCGAGGGAAAGCAACAAAGCACACCGACCACCTGAAGATGATGAAGTTGTTGTATCTCTGCATTAGAATTAAGTGGGTAAAACAGATAAATGAATCCTTCGCAAAATCAACCATTTTCAGGCGCACCACAACCAGGACCTGGCGTTAATCCATACGCAAATAATGCACTACCTAATACCGCTCCTCCATCTGGTGGAATACCAAATAATCAAGGGGTAGCTTCTCAGTCCAATCCTATGCCTGGTTCAATCCCAGTTACCGCCCTACCGCAAAATAGCTATAACCCCCAGAATCCTCAACAACAATCGCAAGCTGGTCAACAAGCCCAGCAACCAGGCGTGCAACAACCAAAAACCATAGCTCCAAAATCTAACCCCAATAGCACTCAGAACACCTTAAACATAGCAGAAATTCGTGATGGAATTGTTATTATGAACGATGGTAGTTTTCGCTCAGTCGTAATGGTTAAATCTGTGAATTTCGATCTTATGAGCCCCCAGGAACAAGAAGCTGTGGAATATAGTTACCAAGGATTCTTGAATTCACTGTATTTTCCAATCCAAATATCTGTCCGGTCTCAGAAGGTAGATCTAGCACCTTACATCGAAAAACTAGACAAAATCCGTACTGAACATGACAACATGCTATTAGCTCTTCTAATGGAAGACTATATTAATTTCATGGGTGACTTAAGCCAACAAACCAATATTATGGACAAAAAATTCTATGTAATTATTCCATATTTTCCAACAGTAGATATTCAGAATGCTTTAAGTAACAGCAAAGGCCTGGTTAAGGGTTTGGGAGCATTGTTCAATAAAGGTCCACAGACCCAAGTAACCATTAATGAGGTGGATCTAAACAAAGCTAAAGACGAGCTTAGGAATAGGGTTCAAGCCGTACTTGGTGGTCTAATGCAGTGCGGTGTGCAAGGCTTGCCCTTAGATACCCAGGAACTTATTGAGCTCTACTATGACAATTATAATCCTGACACTGCTACTAGGCAGCAACTAAAAAACTTCAATAATCTAACTGCACCAGTAGTAACAAAAGGTAGGGGCCAGGCGCACAACCCCAACTTAGACAGGGAAATGGAATAATGTTAGGTAAAAAGAAAAAACAAGAAAACGACCCAGTTGCATTAGCTCAGCAACAACGTGCCCGTGAAGAGCAAGAAGTAAATGCAGCATTTAATAAAGGTGTCACTGCTTTACGTGACTTTATTGCGCCTAGTTCACTAGAATACCAGAATAACTTCTTTCACATCGGAACTAGAATAGCCCGTACTTTCTACGTATTTGGCTATCCACGACAAATTTTTACTGGATGGCTAAGTAGTATAATCAATCTAGATGAAGTTCTAGATCTTTCTATTTACATTTACCCTGTAGAAAGCCAAGTAGTCCTAGAAAACCTAAGGAAGAAAGTTACCCAACTAGAAGCTGGGCTTCAAATAGATGCTGAAAAAGGAAGAACTAGAGACCCTGGAAAACAAGCCGCAATCCAAGACGCTGAAGAAATGCGAGATAAATTGCAGGTTGGTGAAGAGCGTTTCTTTAGATTTGGTTTATATTTCACAGTCTATGCATCTAGTATGGATGAATTGGATTTTGTAACACATAAAATAGAGTCAATACTTGGGCAGCAATTAGTATACTCAAAAGTGGCCACGTCTCAACAAGAACAAGGGTTTAATAGCACCATCCCCCAATTTATGGACCAATTACAGATCAGAAGGAATATGAACACCGGAGCTATTAGCACTAGCTTCCCATTCACTAGCGCTGACCTTTCTCAAGATAATGGAATATTATACGGCATTAACATGCATAATTCCGGTTTAGTAATATTTGATAGATTCAGCCTTGAAAACGGTAACTCTGTAGTATTCGCTAAATCCGGTGCTGGTAAGTCTTTTGCAGTAAAACTTGAAGCTCTAAGGAGCTTAATGTTTGGTACTGAAATTTTCATTATTGATCCCGAGAACGAATACCAAAGGATGGCTGAGGCTGTTGGGGGAGCATACGTCCGATTAAGTTTAAGTTCAGCGACTAGAATTAATCCGTTTGATCTGCCGAAAGTAATCGATGTTGAAGAGGCAGATAATGCCCTTCGGAGCAATATCATTACTCTTCACGGCTTACTTCGACTAATGATGGGTGGTGCCCAAGCTCAAATGGCTGCCGGTGGTACTAGTGCTCTGCCTGCCTTAAACCCAGTAGAAGAATCAGACCTAGATGCGGCTTTAATTGAGACTTACGCCAAAGCTGGTATTACAAATGATCCACTAACTCACAATTCGCAACCTCCAACTATCATGGATCTTTACGACACACTACTTCACATGGGAGGTACTGGGCCGCAATTAGCTCAGAGAATTAGGAAATATACCACTGGTACATTTGCGGGAATCTTTAGTCAACAATCTAATACCGATATCAACAATCCAATGGTTGTGTTTAATATCCGAGATCTTGAAGATGAGCTTCGACCAGTGGCAATGTATATTGTCCTAAACTATATTTGGAATAAAACTAAGAGCGATCAGAAGAAAAGAATCCTAATAATTGACGAAGCCTGGCAATTAATGAAATATGAGGACTCGGCTAACTTTATGTTTAGTTTAGCTAAACGAGCTAGGAAGTATAACTTAGGCATAACAACCATCAGTCAAGATGTTGAAGACTTTATGGGTAGTCGTATGGGAAGAGCGATTGTAGCCAACGCCAGTATGCAACTATTGCTTAAACAATCCTCATCAGCCGTTGACGTACTAGCCGATGTATTTAAATTAACAAGCGAAGAGAAAAAACGCCTTAGTCAGTTCCCGGTAGGACAAGGTCTATTCTTTGCTGGCCAAAGCCATGTCCATGTTCAGATTCAATCAAGTCCGACCGAAATGGGATTAATTTCTACAAACCCTAATCAAGCTCAATCTGCGAATCAAGCTGGTGACCTGGACCAACCCCAGGGAACTATTGACCTAAATAACCGACTAACGCCCGGCTCAGGATAGAAACAAGGATTAGATTGTGAGTACAGACCTACAAGACAAACCATCTGGGATATATGACGATGAGCAGAATAACCATATTGACCAAATACGTCAATTGGAAGCTCAAGAAGCTAATGACTCGGAAACTGATAATCAGGATCCAGATCCTCAAGAACACACCGATAAAGGTGCGCTAACTGCAAGCGGCATTAAGCAAAGTGAATCAAAAAAGACTACCACCGACACTAAACCAGAGAAGCAATCAACCATTTCTGGTGGTTTATTTAATCCTGATGGTGATGGAACATCTTCGAAGCTAGGTAAATTAAAATCAAATCTAGGTGGTGTAGAAAATAAAAGGAAGAAACTACTATGGATAGGAGGTGGTGTTGGTGGAGTCACTATTGTAATGCTACTCCTAATTATGCTAGCTTCTCTTAAGTTGCCTCATTTTAGCCAAGTATTAACTGCTACAGGATACGCTCGCTTAAACGGAATCATGAGAGAACGTATGGCTCAAAACCTATTTGATAATGCTGCTACTACTGGGGATGGCCAACTATCGCTTAGAGGTCGTACAATGCTGGAACGAATTAAGGGGCAAAACCTAGAGAAACAGATCGCTAAACTTGGGCAGGAGAATAAAGTTAGATTCAGACTCGAAGGGGACAAAGTTATAGGAGTGGATTTACCTCAAAGCGGAAAAACTGTAACCCTCGAGTCGGTGTCCAAAGACTTAGGCTTTAAAAATTATTCGGAAATAAATAGATTTACCCCAAATGGGATCAGAGAAAGAATGTCCATACGATCTGAATATGTAAACCAGATAAAGACTGGGGTGAACGAAGGATTAGCTACCGAAACCCGGGCAGTCAGAGGTAGAGTCACCTCTACAGCATTAAAAAATAGTGGATTTAAATATAATCGCTGGGCAAATAAAGCTCGAGAATATTTAGGGAAAACTCCTAAAGAAGCTGCTATTGCGAATACTGTGGAAAGCGTCAAACAGGTTGGAGGAGAAAAATATGTTGAAACAGGTATTAAACAATATGATGATTTATCCAATGAACTCAAGAAGAATGGTAGTAGAATCGAGAAGTTTATGGAAAAAAATGGCGGGATTTTTGATAAAGAAGCCTTCGTTAAACAGACTAGCCAAGATTTTACAACTGGCCAAAATATCACAGAAGCTGCCAATAAGGTAGGTGTGGGTGTTATGGTGGGAACCTTGGCCTGTATGGCAAACCAGGCTTTTTCACATGTTGATGAAATCGCTGAGGAGAATGAATTAGCTGCGTCCAGAGCGGCAGCTGCACTTCCAGCCGCTCAAGATCAGCAAATAAGAGGCGATTCTAACGATGAAGCTATTGGAGCAGAGGCCAACACTCTAACAGGGGCAGAAAACTCACAATATTATCAATACGCCACCGGGCAAGAAATAACCGCAGAAGAGGTTGAAGTTCCAAACACTAAACCAAAATATGGGAACATGGCTGACATTATTGCCTTAGCTACTAGCCCAACCACCTTTATTCCTGGTGGTTTTGCAATACCCGATGAAGCCAAAGATGCCATTAATAACTCTTTTTGTGAAGCTTTGCTAAGTCCAGAAGTTGCCATTATAGCAGCTGCTTCAGAAATTGTTGTTACCGCAGCGGCGTCTATTTTTACTGGGGGGGGCGCTGCAGTCGCTAGGGAGACAGGCGGTCGAGGTGCACTACTGGTTATCTCGAGAGAGCTAGCCAGCGCCACTCTGGCTACTGGAAAAGGATTAGTTAGTAAAAAAAGTGCAGCAACATTATTAGGTTTTGCCGCCTTTCAGCAAGGATTAGAAATGGTGGTTAGACAATTAGCTGGAGTTGAATTTATGGGAGGTGAAACTGGTCCGAAAAAATTCGAAAATGCGGCTGTTGGAAATAATGTACTTCAATCAAAAAATATGCGAGGAAGGGGTGGTGCGCCTTTGACAAATGAGGAAGCAGCTCAGGTAGATAAGCCCCTGATTAAACAAAAAGTGGCTGAATATCAGAATCAGAATGTCTTTGCTAGGTATCTATCTGTTGAGAACCCATACTCTCTAATTGGCAGGTTGAGTACAATCGCTCCTAGTAACCTTTTTAACTTAAAGCAGAGCGGTTTGAGTGCAATAAACAATTTAGGGTCAATATTTAGTATGAAAAATATATTAAACCC
>JAGQMX010000055.1 GCA_020428425.1 Candidatus Saccharimonadota bacterium
TTATCCTCAATTGGGCTGTTTATCTATCTATTCATGTTACAGAAGAGAAATGCCAATTCCCCGATTCATAAACAGCAAATAAAATTTATCTCAACCGGTATTTTACTTTATGCAGCACTTGCTACAATTTTTAATGTATTAGTTCCATTATTCTCATCAAGTTGGGAATCATCTCGATTTGGACCAGTTTTTGTTTTACTACTGGTTGGATTAGTTGCATTTACTATTATTAAACACAAATTATTCGATATCCGTCTAATTGTTGCCCGTTCTTTAGGATATATACTTACAATAGCCACTCTGGTTGGCGTGTATGCCTTCTTGATTGCAATTGTCTCAAGTAGATTATTCACGGGTGACTCTGTATCAACAGGCCAAACACTACTTTTTGTTGCAACAACTTTAGTATTCGGCTTCAGCCTCCCACCTCTAAAGCGCTTCTTCGACAAACAAACCAACCGGCTGTTTTATCGTGATGCCTATGATTCACAGTTGCTCCTAGATGAATTGAATAAAATATTGGTTGGAAATATAGATATTCAACCCTTGTTACGTCAGTGTTCTGAGCTGTTTGAAAGAACCCTAAAAGCTGAACTGTGCACCTTTATTATTAGAGAAACAGATAATACTATTCGTAGATCGATTGGTTCTGGAAACACAGATATACATAGTGATGAAATCATTGAGTTGATACGGGCTGAGAAAGTACGAACCCAGATGGTCGTGTCTGATGAAATTGAAGACACTACATCAAAACTAAAGAGCGCATTAGTTGAAGACAATATATCTATCCTGGCTCGGTTAGCTCCAGCAGGTAAGAACGCTAAAGTTTTAGGCTATTTGGTTCTTGGGAATAAGAAGAGCGGGAATCCATATAACAAGCAGGACCTACAAGTACTAGAGATTATTGTTAATGAATTAGTCATAGCAATCCAGAATGCCCTCCGATTCGAAGAAATACAAGAATTTACCGTAACCTTGCAGGAAAAGGTGGATGATGCAACAAAAGACCTTCGTAAAGCAAACGACAAACTAAAGGCCTTAGATGAAACAAAGGACGAGTTTATCAGTATGGCCTCGCACCAGCTTAGAACCCCCCTTACGTCGGTTAAGGGCTATGTTTCTATGGTAGTTGAGGGTGATGCAGGCAAGATAACTAAACAACAGAAAGAATTACTTAACCAAGCCTTCTCAAGCAGTCAAAGAATGGTCTATTTAATAGCAGATTTACTAAATGTATCTAGATTACGCACTGGTAAGTTCGTTATCGAGAACAAACCTACCCAGTTAGCCGATGTTATAGAGGGTGAAATGGCTCAACTAAAGGAAGTGGCTAGTGGCAAGAATCAGACTCTAACCTACGATAAACCAGATAAATTCCCAGTATTGTCTCTAGATGAGACTAAGATTAGACAAGTTATCATGAACTTTACCGATAATGCCCTGCACTATACCCCTAATGATGGGCACATAAACGTTAAACTGGAAGATCTCGGAAAGAGTATCCAATTCACAGTAGTAGATGATGGGCTAGGAGTACCTAAGAACGAACAACATCACCTATTTAGTAAGTTCTACCGGGCAGGTAATGCTAAGAAAGCTCGACCTGATGGTACTGGACTGGGGTTATTTATGGCTAAAAAGGTAATTATAGCTCAAGGTGGAGCAATAATCTTTAAGAGTGAAGAGAACAAGGGCTCTACTTTTGGGTTTACTTTCCCTAAAGAAAAGGTATTGGCTAAAACAGCTACCAAAACCGAAAAAAAGCATAATTAGAATAATATTGACAAAATAACACTTTTGGTGTATTGTATTGACATGAATAATGTTTCTGCAGAAGTATTAGCTATGTCAATTCCAGTAGTTGGTGAAATCCCAACTCATTTTGATAGACCAGCCCTAGCCTTAGGCGGTATGGCAGTTGCCGGTGCAGCTGTACTAGCCACACATCTGAAAAATAGAAGCCTAGAACAGCAGGCGGATATAGAAGTTAGCCAATATCCAGATCCCGATATGGCTGAGCAAACTGCAGTGCAATATAACAAACAGAGGTTAATGACAAAAGTAGGTGGAGGCTTGATGGCTGTGGCTGCAGGAGCGACTCTACTTAACATGGCTGATCCTAGCACTGTAGAAACTAATTACAATGCAGAAAAGGTGAGTATCATTGTCGAAGCTGGACTAGATTCTAGGGCAAAAGATGTAGAAGATTCTACTGATGGAAGTGAAGTTACTCGTATGACAGCCGGAATAAACAGTGGCCTTCGATTTGCCGATGATTTAGGACGTGACGTAGAAGTTCAATTAATCTTTGCAGGTGGACCAGCTAGATCTCTTGGATCTGTTGAAGGTACAGTCGGTTCAGCCGATGTAGTAAAGAAAGCAGATGACTATACTCGTGATCTTTCAACTGCTTCTGCACCAGATATTAGTGGGGCTCTAGGAGTAGCTGATGCTAACGATGCAGACCAAACTATATTAATAACTTCGGATTCAGCAGCAAGTACTGCAGATGCTATTAATGCTTATACGAAACCTATCAGTGTTATCTCGCCTGGACAACAGGATACCAAATTCAAATTTTTAGGTAATGAACAAATAGCTGATTATGCTGCAACATTTGGAGATATTGAAGCTGAGCAAGTGCAAACAACTGATGAGATACAAGCTGTAATGGATGAAATTTCTAGTTCCAAGATTGTAAGCACTAAAGAGACACCAAGTAAATTATTTGAGAAATTAAGAAATATTAGCGGATTAGCCCTAGGCTTTGGCGCTGGTGTCGCATTATTAAAGCCGTTAAAGAAGCGGAAGAATTAAGGAGAAAGATATGAGTAATTCAGAATATAGTAATAACTGGCCAGTAGAAACAAGTTTATACGAACATGGAAGATTTATTGAAGGCGGCCTAAGCCATTTAGAAGCCAATATGCAACTTCCACCTGACGGCAGATTGCAATTTGCCTATGGCTTAATAGCTATCGGTGGTCTAAGTTCAGCTGTTTTAGCTGAAGGAGTACCTGGTGCTGGTAAAACACGATTCGGTAACCTAGTAGCAGGTTCAGAGGTTCGAGTAGATATTGAAAATACAGATACCGAAGATACCCTTTTTGGATATCCTAACCCAATAAATAAAGCTGAGAGAATCGATGGAAAGTTTGATCTATCTGGCGAGAATCCGGTTGTGTATGCAAACGAAATTAGTCATATGGGTAACACTGGCCCACTTCATAGATTATGGGATGCCGATGAAGTAGAAGTTAATGGGCAAATGGTGCCAATGGCAAATGCGGCAATTTATGCAACTTCTAACTTCCCAAATAGTCAGCGGGTACACAAATTGGATGATGCTATAAGAAGCCGTTTTGCAATTGAAGTGCTATTTGGTGATGCATCTTCAGATTTTGCAAGAACTTTGCATGGTAGAGACATTGGTACAACCACAAATCAGGGTGAATTAAATACTGAAAGTATCCTTCCGAATGCCAAAGCACGTGCTGACTTACGTAAAGGAGTATTAGAAGCATATACTCTAAACCAATCCGAATTTGGTGGCTACGTAACTGATGTAATCGAAGAGATAAATGGACGATCAGATCTGTTCCAACCGATTAGCAATACCGACAAACGATTAAGTGATGGATGGCAGCAAGCTGTCCGAGCTCAGTTATTAGTAGAGCGTGCTGCTCCAACGATAATTGGCGCACAAGAGGCTGCTAAGGTTGCATCATTAGTACTACCAACAGTAGTTACTTTGAGTCAATCTGCAAAAGCAGAGCTTAAATCACGACTAGGTGTTGCCAAGATTGATCCGTTGACAGAAGCAATCACTCGCCGAAGATTACTTGCAGATTTAGCTTTTAGAGTCGAAGATTCAACTAGATCCTTCCCTGTACAGGACATTCAGCAACGCAGAGATAATTTTCGAGATAAGTATTCTTTTGCATCAGCCGATGGTCAGACAGATAAGATTGATGAATTCATCGAACGTGTAATGAATAAAAAACTAGATGAGGTAACATCAGATGAGTCAAGCACTCCACGAACAAGATCCTTTTTCCGTCGTCGCTAATCTAGCAGGACCTGAACTATTAGATCAGCTTGCTGCTGGAATTGCATCGGAAAATCCAGTCGACTTTGCTCTATTCTCTGGAGCTATGCGTAGTACTGAGAGTACTAGATATGGAGATATGGTAGAAAGCGTTGGGGAATTTCGACCTGGTATCGATCAGCCAACTCAGATTAATATACCGGCTACTCTTGCTGCAGAGCGGCCTCAAGCAAATCGGATACGAACAGATGTAGATATACCTAGACTAGCTATAGTCGCAGATATGCCAGAGAGATTAAATTATACTTCAGGTAGGTTAAGCGAAAGACTACTTGGTAGATATGCTGTTGCTATGGGTCTAGTTCTTGCTGATCGAGCTAGATCTACCGCCTCACTAGTTTTAGCTAACGAAGCTGGAGCAGAAGAGGTATTCGAAGATATGGCCAGTGAGAGTTATTTAGCCATGGAAGCTCTGGATGGTAACAAATTAAAGTCTGAAGTATCAGAAAAGAGCCCTTTAGCACAAGCTCTGGAAATAGCTGAAACAGATACCCTAGAGCAGCGCGATGTAGCTCTTGTAGTAAGTGACTTTTTAGGTGGCTATGACAGGCAATCTTCAACGTTTGATTGGGAAGATTCACTATCTAGGTTATCCGGTAGTTTAGACGATAGGCTATTGGCGGTGAGATTAACTAGTCATTCACAAAATGAACTTCCAGTAGTAACAACTGAGTTACCATTAGATCGAGCTTATGCAGTTCGAGAAGCATTTCAGCAGGAAGCTCAACAAAAAGCAAATAGGTTGGCGGCAATTTTTCAGAATCTAAGAGGCCTAGATGTGGATGCCGATAACCTTGCTGTCCACCTTGTTGTACAGATAAATGATTTCCTAGTAGGAACAGATGAATATTAAGCATAAGTGTAATAATATTTACATTAATGCAAAGAAATAGCAATAAGTATTGACAATAATGCTAATGTCATGTATAATACTAGGGAAATAAGTAATTGAGATTTATAGGAGTATAAATATTATGGGAAGTGAACGATTTACCGGCGCTATTGCCGAGCATAAGATAGGGATAAGAAACGCCGTAGCAGGTGTTACTCTTGTTGCTTTAGGTGCACTAGGTGTAGCTAATTGCAGTGGAGATAAAGAACAAAGACAAGAGTTTGATGGTCCTAGTCAAGAAGAGATTACAGGATACTGTGAAGCTCCAGCAATATCTGTGGGTGATTATAAAGCCACAATTGGCAATAATGCTGCACAACCACTTGAAAGCCTAGAAGGAAATGATCTTCCAGCTATTCGAACTGAAGCTGCTAAAAAAATAGCAGTTAATAACGTTGGTTTAGCAGTAGCTTCTGTCTTAATTGACAACCAAAAACAACCAGTCAACTTTTCTGGTTTAAATGAAAGAATGAATACTACCTTAGATGTAATTTCCTCAGATGAGGGCAAGAGACAAGAAGTTTGTGAAGATGTTGTTAGCGACTTTGTACGTGAAGGTGACCGTGTTGAACTAAATGGTCCAGAATTTGTAGTAGCACAACCTTTGTATAACGGTGATAATCTTAATACAAAAGCAGTAGACTTTTCTGGTGAAGAAAATGTAAGCAAGAACGTTAATACTGTAAAAGGCTTCTGGATAGAAACACCTGAAGGTGGATTCTCAGCTGGCTGGACTGCAGATGGCCAAATAATAGTACCTAAGACTGTCGGAAATGCAGACGGGAATACAAATATAGATAACGTATCTGAACCAGAAGTAAGTTTCACTGACGAGCAGGGAAATGAAGTTACTGTAACCACTCTACCAAATGGTGACGTTGTTACAGAAGTAACTAACCCTACTACAGGTGAAGTAACACGGACTGTTGGTCCTGCTGAAGGTGCTACAAGCACTGGTGGTGCTGCTGGTCCAAATGGAACAAATCCAGAAGCTGGACCTAACGGGGTAACTCCTTCTCCAGCTAATGGTCCCGGCCCAGGTGCAGGAACAACTCCAGCTGGTCCCGGCCCAGGTGCAGGAACAACTCCAAGACCTACTACACCTAGACCAACGCCTACTCAACCTCCAGTAACTAGTCCTCCTGTAACTCAACCTCCAGTAACTCAACCTCCAGTAACTAGTCCTCCTGTAACTCACCCTCCAACAACTCAACCTCCAGTAACTACCACTACACCAAAGGGAACAGTCCCAGAATGTCAACCTAACCCACCATTTGTTTTCTGTTAAGAGAATTTAAGGAATAAGGAATATAACTATGAAACAATTCAATACAATCAAACGACTAACAGCTGGATTTGCTGTTGCCCTAGCTACATTCTTTATAGCTACAGCTTCTGCAAGTGCAATACCATATACTGGTCCAACAACTCCAGGTTTAAGTGCACCAGCATTTAACGTCTTTACTGGCGTACCTGCACCTTGGGGAAATGAAAACGATTTCCTTCGAGCACGAGTAGATGATGGAAGTACAACTGACTATTCTGACCCCCTATTAAACAGTTGTAACAATGGAACAGAATTCCAATTACGTGTTTATGTTCACAATGGCGCTGGAATTGACGGAAATAATGGCGGAAATGGTCCAAGTGTAGCCCATGATACTAAGGTAAAAGTCGATCTTAAGAATGGATCTGCAAAATCAATCTTCAGTCCTCTAGCTACAATTAGTGCTTCAAACGCCGGAAGTGTGTCCGATGCTACTACAATTAACTGTAATGGTAAGACCGTAAAACTAAACTACGTTGCAAATTCTGCTTCTCAATACAGTAAAGCTACAGGTGTAGTACCTCTAAGCGACCAAATTGTTGGAAGTGGTGTGGAAATTTCAAGTCATAATGTTCCAGGCGATGTCTGGGGCTGTTGGGATGAAAGAGTCTACGTTGTTTTATCTGTAAAAGTCGAAGTAGTACCAGTAGTTCCTCCAGTAAGTACAGCTGCATGTAAACTAGATAACGGTGCCTTCGTTGTTACTGACGATCGTAAGGTTACTGTAAAAGTAAATGCAACTGTAAAGAACGCAACCGTAGTTGGTTACCAAATCAACTGGGGTGATGGTTCTGCAGTAAGTAACAAACAAACTGATACTCATCAGTACCCAACAGATAAAGATGGTACATATGACATTCAGGCAAGAGTAAAAGTGAAGCTAGCTGATGGATCTGAGAAGTGGGTTGATGGTGTTGACTGTGCTAAGACAGTTAAGTTTACCTCTAATCAACCACCAGTTGTTCCTCCAGTAACGCCTACAGTAGTAGTACCTCCATCTGGACAACTTCCAGATACTGGTATGAACGTATTCGGTATATTCGCAACTGTAAGTATGATCGGTGCATTCTTGCACAAAGCTTACAAAGCTCGAAAAGCAACTGTTTAACATAAACAAAAGCAATATAATTGCATAGATTAAAAAACTATGCTAAGGTGAGTGGGTAAACGAGTAGTTCGACTGACCGCTCATTCTAAGATAAGACTCCCCAACTAAAAGGGGAGTCTTTTAATTCTCTATCTGTTATGCTATACTTCTGTAGTCTTTTACCCCTGATAGAATGCAATCTATCTCGTAATATATAGTAATAATTATGGCCTCATCGTCTAACGGCTAGGACACCAGGTTTTCAT
>JAGQMX010000056.1 GCA_020428425.1 Candidatus Saccharimonadota bacterium
GGTTAGAGCACCTGCCTTTTAAGCAGGGTGTCGTGAGTTCGAGTCTCACTGGGCCCTCCAAATAAAACATTGTAGACTTCAGTTGAGGTCTATTTTTTTGCTTATGCTCCCAATATGATAATTCATTGTATATACTGAATTCATGAGTGAAATTGGCGAGGTTATAGAAGATAAATTTAGTGAAGCCTACTATTTAATGAACTACCACGGCGAAAATTCCGTTATCACGGATAGGTCAATACTCGGTCAAATGAATGAAATAATAGGTCTAGATTGTGAGGTAAGACAGCCGAATAGATACCTTGTTTCCAAATCAGGCATCGATGACTCACCTCCAACATTTGAATTTAAAGATGTAGGAATAGTATTTGATTCTAACTACTGGCTAGTGAAAATTCCTCGAAAACTTGGAGATACTCGATCTTTTGAAGATCTACCAGAGGAAGCGTTCCAGGGTAGTTTGTATACGATAGATTCCAGTAAGGATTTAATTGTTCCGATCATCCCCAGCGAAACTACAGCTGATGAAATATGTACACGCGCACTTAGCCGTGAACTAGCATCGCTAAGAGTTGCCAAAAATATACCTCTCAGAAATTCATTTTAATCCCATTCTAAATACTTAAGGGTAGTTGACAAACTTTCTCTTTTTGGGTATTGTACTATCTTGTAAACATCCCAGGAGAACACCTTATGATAAAACCAATTAGATATGGCCTTGCAGCAACTGCCCTAGCAGTAACTGGTTGCGGTGGCTATACCAACGCCGATCAGACACCTGAGCAAATAGTAATTAGAGATGCTATGGACGCCTGTGTATACGAGAATGAACCAGCTGTAGCAGAATACCCAGGTATCAAGCCAGTAGAAGTCGATACAATAGCTACAGTAGGCTGCGGAGCAATTCTTGCTTGTGAAGTATCTGGAAGCAATCCTGAGGATAAAATATCTACTCAAAAAATGCTGTTAAACCTATCCAAAACTAATTCAAAATTAGGTGATACTGCCATAGATGCAATACCGGACGTTGATACAATCAGCGATGAACATGGATTTGGTCAATGCCAGGAAGTAAAAGTAACAAAATTAGGTGGCGATACACCTACTACAGAAAAAGCGTTAGAAGGTGAATTACCAGAGATATTCAACCCTGATGCATCAATCCCCTATATAACAATAGGTCAGCCAGAATAAAATACAGTACTAGCCTTTTTTCCTATGCTTCTTTTTGTGCCCCCGTTTTCCAGATAGCACAATAGCCATACTAATAAATACCGATACTCCAATAAATATTGCTTGGAACTGAGATAAATCAGACCACAATGATGTGCCGTATACACTAGACTTCAGATTATCCGGGAGCAGTGGCACTGCTAAGAAAACATTTACTATTCCAACCGATATTGCCGGTACGACATTAATTAAGTTCTTGCCACCTTGGACACTAGACCGTAAAAACAAAACAGCAAACAGTGGTGGAGTCAACATAACCCCTAGCCGTATATACTGACCAACATTAGGGTCGTAGTTATTGAGTAAACCTTGTATTAAAGCCTGAGCATCTTCACCAATGTAAGCTTGGAGCACGAACCCAGCGCACAATGCTAAAAAGACTAAAGCTGCATTAGCTTTAGATAATAGTATCAACAGGATTGGTGCGGCAAATAAAATAGCAATAAGCACTAGTGGATTCATAGGATAATAATATCATAGATAGGGGTTAAACAGAGATACCTTAGCTAAAACTATATAATCGATCTAATAATCTATATTGTTGCCTAATTAAGCGCCGACCCGGTCTTTACGTCGCTTACCTTTGGCATTTTGTTCAAGATATTCAATAACTTTTCCAGCTACGTCTCTTCCGGTAACTTCTTCAATTCCGAAACCTGGGCTTGGATTTACTTCCAGTACTAGTGGTCCTCGATCGGAGCGCATCATATCTACACCGCAAATTCCTAGCCCCATAGTTTTGGCGGCTTTCACGGCAGTCTTACGTTCTTCATCAGTCAACTTGACTACTGCCCCTTCACCGCCCTGATGTAGGTTTGAGCGAAAGTCATCATCTAGACTCTGACGTTTCATGCTGGCTACTACTCGCCCACCAACTACGAATGCCCGAATATCTTCACCGGCAGATTCCTTTACAAATTCCTGTACTAAAAAGTTAACACCTTCAACGTAAAAGGCTTGCATTACAGCTTGAGCTGCTTTGCGGGTCTCGGCTAACACTACACCGTTACCTTGCGTGCCTCTAGCAACCTTAATAATAAGCGGAGCACCACCAGCTTGTTCTACGACATCATCTACATCAGTAGTTTCCCTAGCAAACACGGTTTTTGGTATGCCAACATCCGCCCTAGCTAAAATTTGCATCGAGCGAAGTTTATCTCTAGATCGGTTAATAGCAATTGAGCTAGCGGTAGTATATACACCTTGCATTTCAAACTGTCGGACAATAGCAGTACCGTATTTAGTAATACTCTGACCAATTCGCGGAATAATAACTTCGATGTCTGTCAGATCTTCCCCACGGTAGCGGACAACCGGTCGACTTTTTTCTACCGTCACATAGCACTCGGCATGATTAATAATCCGCACTTGATGACCACGCATCTCAGCGACTTCCTTCAACCGTTTAGTCGACACATTACCTGGGCCCCTGGATAAAATTGCTATCTTCATATCTGCACCTTACTTATTTCTTAGGCTGACGTCAACTATTATTTTATGCTTCTTTAAAAATCTTCTACCAATTAGCACTGGATAACGCATAGCCGAGCGCTTGGCTAGAGTTAAACGGATTGGATAGGTTTCACCAGCGATAATGACTTTTGTATATACTGCATATCTGTACTCCGTAACACCATTCGAGCTGGTTACCGGTATACTTTTGAACTTCTCGGCTACTTGTTCTTTATGACTTGCATCTATCGGAACGAAACGTAGTCGACGTTTGCCACTAGTAGTCTTAAACATCTTAATAGAATGGCAATGAATCGAGCCAGTGAACGCTCCGGTATCTACTTTGGCAGGAATATCTTTTACGCCAAAATCAGGAAAAGATATTCTTTCAACAGAACCTATAATTTTTGTCATATTTTCCTTAGAAAGATTTAATAGTTCCAACTGTATTATACCAGAATTTGTATATATTGCAATTTAACCGCAAGTCATCAATAAATTTATTGACTTCCCTTTACTCTTAAAAATGCCAACACAATTAAACCAACGACCACGATCAATACAGAAATTAGCAGGGGTATCAGCCCAGATTGATTGCGCTTAAGGCTAGTCATATATCATATAATACTTTTATATACTGCTCAAAAGCAAGCAAATAGTTGATATTCTATTTACTTAATTCTATTAACGTAAACTAGGAATCTTTTTGTTCTTCCAATCCCTGATTCGCTCAAACAGCAAATAATAGTATGGGAATGAAATAATTATGAGCGTAGTGCTGGATATCATACCGAATATTAGGGTGTAAGCTAGGGCCTGCCAGAATGGATCACTTAGAGCGAGAGGCAACAGCGCAAATACTGTAGTCAGCGTAGTAGTAACTAGCGGTCGGAACCTATCTTTGACTGCTTCACTAATTGCCTGATGCCGATCAGCGCCATTATCTCTTTCTTGGTTAGCGTACTCTGTTAGTAGAATAGTATTATTTACCACTATTCCAATTAGACCCAGCAAACCAAGCATTACAAAGAAACTAAAAGAATTATCTGTTAGCGTAAGTCCTAAGAATACTCCAAACAAGCTAAATGGTATAGCCATGAATATTAGCAGTGGTTGCGAGAAGCTGTTAAACAGGATTACTAGTAGTACATACATACCTATTAGTGCGACAACTAGGCCAACTCCAATTGAGTTGAAACTCTCGGCGTTTTCACTTTCCTGACTAACATCGAAGTCGAGAGCATCAGTTGTTAAACCAATAGATTCAAGTTTATCTTTATCGAACTTACTCTGGACATTATCCTGCAAGTTAATAACTGCTGCTGATGTAAGATTAGAATCATCAAAATTGGCAAGAATGGTTACGTATCGGCCCTTTTCACTGGTCCGTATCGTACCATCGATGTCGGTCTCTACTTCTTTAACTTGGACTGTTTTCCCGCTTATCTGGAAACTTTGATCTTCGATATAGTCAGCGATCGCTTTACTAGACTGGGATAGTAAATCCTCATTTGGTGCGTATACCCTCATCTGGAAAGGAAAGTCCTCAGAAGGTGGACCAGAATCCTGCTGGCCATACTTGATTGATGCCCCAGATATTTCTAAGCCCGTGTCATTGAGTTGGTCTATAATATCATGACTAGTTAGCTCACGTTCACCGAAAGGTGTTAAACCAATTTCAATACTAGCCTGACGATTATCCGCTCCTGTGTATGTTACGTAGGTTAAATTCTCACCGACACCCTTAACAATATTCTTGTTTATCTGCTGAGTAATGGTATTGGCTTTCTCTATTGGAGTACCTGGAGCAAATTCCACACTGGCCAGTAAGATATCGCTATCTTTGGACTGCGGGAATATGTCTAACGGCAGTCTAGAGGAAAGTACTCCTGCCCCTAAGATAGCTAATAAACTAATGCCTACCATAATGGTAGTTACAATTCTGCCCTTTTTCTTATCCTTTTTGTTTAGCAGTGGCAACTTCGACAACCCATTGGCTATAACTCTTTCAACAGGAACTAATAGGCTAAGTTTATCTAGCATTTTATCTGCTTTGCCCTTGCCGGAACTAAGAACCAAAATTCTAGATAAGAACGGCACCAATATGATTGATGTTATGAATGAAATAGTAAGTGCCAGTATTACTGTTATAGGAAGTAGAGTAATGAAACTTCCAAGTATTCCACTAACATACAACATTGGCGTGAACACTAAAATCGTAGTTAAAGTACCAGCCAAGGAAGCAATACCAACCCGTTTTATGGCGGTTTTAATTATGGTCTTATGGTCTTTGCTATCCCGCCGATGTGCATCTATCGCCTCCACGATAATTGTCGCATCATCTACAAACAACCCTAGAGTCAAAATCGTAGCAAATAGAGTAATTGTGTTTAGGGTAATACCTAGTAAGTTCAGGCTCAGGAATGACAGTGCTAGGACTGTCGGAATAAACAAAGCAATAACTAACGCTGCTCGCCAGCTAATTAGTAGTAGGGCTACAATAATTACAGCAATTAGACCTCCTTTAAGACTACTTTCTAGAGAACTAATCTGGGAATTAATAGTTTTGGCGAAATCGGCAGTTATGGTAGTTCTAGTAGTATCGGCCGCTGATCCGGCACTAGCCTCAACTAAGTTTTTGCTTTCCAACACCTCACTAGTAGCTTTAGATAATTCAATAGCATCAATTGAGTCAGATTTAACTACTCCAATAGAAATGGCTGGGTAATAATTAATCTGGCCATCTTCCTTTACCCCAATTGTGTTGATACTGGTTTGTCTTTCAATTTTCTGACCATTGGCCGGGTTGGTTACCTGCTCGACAACTGGGACTGCACTCGCAGATTGGATTTCATTCCTAGCTTGAAGCTTAGTGGCAACCTGAGTAGCTCTAGAGTATAGATCTTGGTAGTCGGAATCTTGCTGGTCATAAACGGCGAGTAATAAATTGTACTTGTTATCAAATTTCGAAGGATCAAAAGAAGAGACAGTTGGTGAAGTAGAATCAGGTAGGTCAGCTGTACCAATTGCTGCTTCCAAATCTTGAATACCTTGATTAACATCGACATCATCATTGAAAGTTACAAATACCGTATAAAAGTTTGGGCCACTTGCTGTTTGGAATTTCTTAATACTGTCTAGCGACTGAAAAGAATCGGTTATCTTAGAGGTAACTTCTGCGTCTACCTTCGCCGGGTTATCGGCAAAATAGGTGCCTTGCACTGCCCCGATAGGTAGATTTATAGGCGGAAAACCTTCCCTACCTAAGAAAGTAGTGTAGCTAAAAAACCCAAAAACTAAGAATATAACCCAAATTAATAATGTTATACGGTATTTACTAGCAAAGGTCCATGACAGCCTGCCGAAAAGTGAGTCTTTCAAAATGTTTTCCTTTTTATTACCACTATATTCTAGCGTTACACTCGATTATCTCAAAGTTTTTTTATGGGCATTATGCCTGTACCAGAAAATTCCAATTGCTCCGAGCACAATATATGAGCCTGCGAATAAAATAAGAGATCTATTGAACCCACTACCCATAATATTTACAACTCGTGTTATTGGCTGCTGAATTGCCGGCTGTTCTAGGTTTATACTGGTTGCCGCCTTATCTATTAGGAAATTTGTGAGTACTACGACAATCGTCAACGTAACACCAGCAACAATTAATTTGATAGCTAGCTTCTTTAGTGCAATATTTTTTATATCAGCTAATTTATACAACCCGAGTGCAGATAGGACTATCAATAATAGAAACACAAAAGGTAAATATTTTGACACCTGATAGCCTGTCGCCACAGGCGAAGCCTGGACAAATAAATTCTGGCCTTGTTCATTAGTTAGTTTGGCTGCTGAAAACTGAAGTTCACCATCAGTTGAATCCCCTAGCAATCCATCGCCACTATTAGCTAACTCCTGATATTGTTGTCGTAAGAGTGCACTATCTACCCCAGGGTTACAAACAACTGTAAATGGATCAAAGTTATTAACATCAATTACAGCTAATTGAGCATAGCTACAGGCTGGCAAACCAGCCATCCTGGTTGTTGCAGAACTTATTAAGCTGTCGGTAATATCGGCTTGAACTTTGGCAACATCCACACTAAACTGAGGGATTTCCGTATCACCGTTCAACCATTCATAGGTTCCGTCAATTATCTGATTCATATTTGTTTCTACTAGACTAGGAGTAAGCACCTTATTGAAGGCAATGTTTAAAGCTATAGTATTCACCCCAGAAGACATACTCTCACTAGTTTTATCTGTAGCCTGATTCTTAATTTCAGTAGATATTGCTGAATATAATTCAGCTTCCTTAAATGTTTGTTTTACAAAAACAGGATCAGCTACTGTTCGGTTCATACTAAACACTATTGCCAAAGACAATAAGCTGAAGATATAGATAACTGACAGTAGGTAAATACCTAGTTTCTTTAGTGTAGACATATAAGAATAATACGCTATTTGCATATGTTTATATAAATTAACAAAAGTATTTGCATAAAATGTAACGTTTGTTACACTATTTTCTGTAACGTGTGTTACACTAATATTATGAAAGAAGATACTTACACCACTATTCTTAAAACAGCCAAACAAATTTTTGCATCTACTGGCTACGAGGGCTTTTCGATTCGAACTCTTGCAAAAGAATGCAACGTAGGAATATCTAGTATCTATCACTTCTTCATAGACAAAGATGAGCTACTAAAAACAATTTTCGACAAAACTAATATCCACTTAGGAATTGCTCGCCGAAAACTACCTGACGGCACTTCTGCCTCGGACATGCTAATGCAAAGAATCCGGTTCCAGTTTAACCACATCGAAGACATCGTATTTGTACTAAAGTATTACCTTCATTACCGACCAAACTTTTTGAAACTGAATAGTGGCTATCTGCCGGCCAAGGCTTACCTACATATCGAAGAAGTCCTTAACTATGGTGTTCAATCTGGTGAATTTCATTTAGAAGTATCCGACATACCCAACCAATCCAAAGTTATTGCCCATGCTATAAATGGCTATTTGCTGGAATACTACCCGGTCACTCCAGATAGCGAAGAACTAGATGATGTCTGCAAAGCTATACACCAGTTTCTTATGCGAAGCCTAACAAACAAGGAGGCGATTATGTAATAGACCACGAACTAATTTAGGGCCAATATTTTAATCAATTAATAATAACAAGGGGGAAGAAGTTTATGGAAGACAATAAAAAAACAGGAATAATAATTGGAGGGTTTGTAGCATTACTACTAATTGGAGGTATCATTTTCGCTGTAGTCAACAATAGCGATAGCGATAGCAATACAGCTAGCAACGATACACAATCTCAGGTCGCCGAGGACACAACGGATCAGACAGAAGAAGATAACACAATCGTTGGTCTAGCTGTTGCAACAGATGATTTGTCGACGCTAGTAACTGCCGTTACAGCTGCAGATTTAGCTGACACATTATCAGGTGAAGGACCATACACTGTATTTGCTCCAACAAATGCAGCCTTTGCTAAATTAGGCGATACAGTAGATACACTGTTAAAACCAGAGAACAAAGATCAATTAGCAGGAATACTTACATACCACGTAGTGGCAGGTAATGTTATGGCCTCAGATCTAAGTGACGGACAAAAAATCAAAACCGTTAACGGAGAGGAATTGACTGTGAAAATTGCCAACGGTAACGTTTACATAGTTGATGCTAAGGGCGGCGAGGCGCTAGTAACAACTGCTGATGTCAAAGCTGACAATGGTGTAGTACATATAGTAGACGCTGTACTTCTACCTCAGTAGTCGGACAATACATACAGATATTATCTGTGATACCTATGAATAAGCCCCGGGTAACCGGGGTTTTTCATATGTCATTTTGCTTCTTTATTCTTTTTTCTTCTAACCAATCTGGCACCTCCGAAAACTGAATATTTTTCATACCTATAATCTCTTCTTCACTAACATCAAAAACGGCTTGGTAAGCGGTTTCAACACTGCCATGTAGTGCATCAGCCAAATTTAACCTGAGTTTTTCTGCTACATGCTTCATCTCTTGTTCTGAGTTTGCCTCTATCTCTATAAAGCTTGGTATCCAGGGCCAAGTGTCCAATTCAATCTCAACATCTCCTAATTTCCAGCTTTCACGTTTTGTCTCCTGCAATGATTTAGAAACTAATCCTATCGATTCAAGAAATACATTGGTGTTTTCCATAGAATCTACAACCACGGTAACTTCTTTAGTTCCATGAAGAGTTCTGTCATTAAGCTGCTTATAGCAAAGTGTAACTTTATAACCTTCATCACGAAGCCTCACCCAGCCTCCACTATCCTGAAGCCTACTGTCAGGAAAATCATAAATTCTACGCACCATAAGCCGCTCCGAAGATATCATCTTAGCACCAATCTCGCTTAATCTTAATCTAAACTGTTCTATGTCAATATTCAGCCATTTTGCTTCTAGTTCTGTTTCCATAACAATATACTAACAGCAAACTAAAAGTCTTCCGTAGGATTATCTGTCGGTTTACTTCCCCAACGCCACTTTGGCTTTGGTCCTTTAAGGTACGAAACAAAAATCAGACCCACTGCACCAGCTAAAACAAGACCAAGATAAATTACTACTTCACTACTAAGCGAACTACCTGACTCACCTCCAACAAAAAGTGATCCGATTATAACTAGCAGTAAATATATTACAATTAGACACCATGCTTCCCAACTTACTGGAAACCAACCAAAACCATATCTTCGTCTCTTGAACCAATACTTATTGTTATTACCTTTCATTACTAATAATTATAGCAAAATTTATTGCTGTAACAGCGCAAA
>JAGQMX010000057.1 GCA_020428425.1 Candidatus Saccharimonadota bacterium
CTGAACCGCCAGAGTCTGGGGCTGCGCCCCAGGCTTGGTAAGTAAAATATATCGCCTCGGACTCACCAGGGGTATTCGTCAAATTTGTTAGATTAGTACCATCAGCATTCACAGTATAAATATCTTGTGCTTGTTCATCTGGTCCTTGGGAGAACACTAACTTTGTACTATCTGGTGCCCAACCAATACCTGATGATTCACCAAAACCTGTAGCTTCATTTACTACTAAAGTTTGGTTAGATCCGTCAATATCCATAGTGTATATATCGAAAGTTATATCCCCTGCTACAACATAAACAGCTTTACTGCCATCTGGGGAAATCGTAAATGAATGCATATCACCAGCTGGAAGTAGTTGATGTTGTGTCTCGTTGCTTCCATCAACTCCAACTGAATATACATATATATTTAGTCCATCTGGCGTTCCTAAGAAATATATTGTGTTACCGTCAGGAGTGAACTGAGGAGAAACTCCAAACAAGACTGAAGTTAATGTAGAACTATTACTGCCATCTATATCTGATACCGCTATTTTAATATCTTCACCTTCTTGTTTTGGAAACGCTACTTTAGAACCATCATTACTAAATCCTATTCTTCCACCGATCGGGCCTTCCAAAAATGGGCTAAACCCGGTTCCAATTTTATTAGATTCATCAATATTCATGGTGTAGAATTCAAATGTAGGGGGAGCAGGATATACTATTTTACTACTATTTGGCAGCCATCCTGGATAATATCCAGATGTAGATGTCACAGAATTATCCGTTCCATCCGGATTTACAGTTGAAACAAAGATAGTTGACTCATCTTCAAAATGTAAATACGCTATCTTACTACCATCCGGAGCGATACTAGGATATGCGTCACCGAAACTACCGTCTGTCAGTTGGGTTACATTTGAACCATCAGGATCCATTGAGTAGATATTGGGAATCTCACCATCACTACCCATATATACAATCTTCCCGTTACTAGCAGCCTGAACTGGTGTTACAGATAATGCAAGATATAATAACGGCATTATAGCAAACCCAATTACGATAAATAATCTAAATACTCTTTTCATAAGTTAAAGCTATTATAGCTTTGTCACCTTCTAAGCACAAGTGTTACTAATTCTTAGAAAGTAGTGAACCCACAGCAGCCACACAAGCTGTTTCTGCTCGCAATGTAAAATCGTGAAGATCTAAATGATTGAGTCGATTGCTAATAAATACCTGCTTTTCCACATCGGTCCAGCCTCCTTCAGGTCCAACTAATACTCCTATGGGATCTATATCTTTAGAGCCAGCCATGTCATTGCTTTTATCATCTTTTGAGCCCTGTTCACAAATCAATAACTGAACTTTGTCGCTATATTGATCAATCGCAACTTCCGGTCTGATTGGTTCACGAATCTTCGGTATATCACTCCTTCCACACTGTTCGGCCGCTTCAATGACTATTTTTGTAGCCCGTTCAATATTAAATCCGGTCTTTTGTGAACGACCAGCAACCAGTGGCACAAAGTGAGATACACCTAGTTCAGTGCATTTCTGTAACACCCAGTCATTTTTATCTTTCTTGAGTAATGACCAGAAAAGATATATATCTTTGGTTGGTACTTTTCTTTCAAATTCTGTAATTAGTTCTAATTTTACCTCATCAGAATTTATCTCAACTAATTTATACAATCGATCGTGTTTTCTACCATCAAACAATACAAGCTGTTGACCTGGTTTAAACCTAAGAACCTTCAACCACTGGTTCAGCAACTCTGGTTTATGTATCCACAGATGACTATCTAGCTGAATGTCACTAACAAAAAACCGATGAATCTTCATTGTGTATCCTACCTATTATGGTCGGAGAGTTCCGGCAAATACCTGCCAAGCAAGTGCAGTTTTAGCTACTAGACTAAGTATCATGTAAGCTCGTTCGCCGTATAAGTAGTTAGACCATTTACCCTTCTTGGTATATTGCAGGTACATATTTACAGCAAAGCTGTTAAAGAATATGAAAATGCTAAGGTAAATCCAGTATACAAATGTTGGAATATTACCAGTACCGTAGAAGTTAGCACCCCAGACATATATTCCGAATACTACCCATGGAATTATTCCAGCAAATGAACCTATCCAGTAAGTTAGCCAATCTACACTTGATTTACCACTGTTATAAATCTCCATAGTAAGTCCCATAAGATTCATTATTAGCACTAGACTAAAGATCATTATCATAGAAGATAGATCATTTATTCCACTAAGCAGTCCGAT
Organism: Candidatus Saccharimonadota bacterium; assembly: GCA_020428425.1. Classification (GTDB taxonomy): domain Bacteria; phylum Patescibacteriota; class Saccharimonadia; order Saccharimonadales; family AWTP1-31; genus JAGQMX01. The sequence goes on from JAGQMX010000057.1 coordinate 2,259, forward strand.
AGTGACCATCATAAGGCTGGCACTAAAAGCGTACTCTATCCAGCGTGCTTTGTTTATACCTTTCTTAAGATTAGCTTCGTATGTTTTTCGATACCTGGTTGCTACAAGAAGATGTGCTATAGCTGATATAAAGAAGAAAGCAGCAACCATGTAGCCTAGATTAATTGTGAAAATTTCTCTACTAGCATCAGCTAGCACTGGTTGTCCAGAAATTTTTGTGGCAAGTGTGTCGAGTGATAAGAAGTTTGTAACTACTGGCCAAGCCACGCTATTACTAAGGATTAAAATAGCAATTCCCTGCACTGCATGTAGAGCTGCCATAGTCTTGTTCCACTTATTCAGTGACTGCATAGTAATTTTAGTAGACTTTTTCTTTGAAGATTTTTTATTCTTGTTTAATGATGGGAGTTTAAATTGTTTCATGTCAAAACTATACCATATTTGGATTATAAATATATATTTGTTTTTCAGTAATAATATTAGCTGTAAATGATATACTGAAGATTGTGAAAAGCTTAAGAAAGAAGAAAAATACAGAGGGTAAAGAGAGAAAACCTAGGAGTAAGAAATCTAAGATTTCTATAATCGCCCTGTCTTTAGTGGCATTTATTAGTTTCCTAGTCTTAATTTGGCCATATATCCCCAGATTAATTTACTTAATAACCAAACCAAAAATTAGCTCTGAGCCATATGAGCAAGCTAGCAAAGATGGTAAATTGTCCGATGATATAAAGAACCAGAAAGGCAATCGCTTGGTACTGCCGCAAATTGGCATAAATGCGGAGATAATCGAAGGAGATAATATCAACGTAATTGGTAAAAACCAAGGAGTTTGGCGTGAATCGCCTTCAGTCGACCCTAGCACACCAGGAAATATTGTAATAGCTGGTCACCGCTTCCTATACACTGCAACCAATGGTGGATATTTCTATAATCTAACCGATATGAAAAATGGCGATAAGATTTATATTAAATGGAAAGATAAAATCTACGCCTATGAGATATACAATTCCAAAACGGTAAAACCTGACCAAATTGAAATACGGGATGCTGATCCAGATGTACCAAATAAACTAACCATGTACACCTGCTATCCACTGGGTAGTACCGCTGAACGCTACGTGATCGAAGCTAAGCAGCTGTAGCTAAATCTACTTACTTTAATTTCGATTCAAAGTGCTTGCGTAATTTTTTCAGCTTTGGATTAATAATTACCTGGCAATAGGCTTGATCAGGATGTTTGTTGAAGTAATCATGATGCTCAGGTTCTGCTTCGTAGAATGTTTCTAGCTGCTTTACTTCAGTGACAATGGGCTTGTTGAACAAGTTACTGACCTCTGTTATTGACTTATCTGTGGTAGTTTTTTGAGCTTCATTATTGAACAATATAATTGAACGATATTGCGGCCCGGTATCATTCCCCTGCTTATTGAGTGAAGTTGGATCATGAATGATCCAGAAGATCTCCAGGAGCTCGCTGAGGCTAATTATATCTGGATTAAATTCAATATTTACTACCTCGGCATGTCCAGTTGTTTTGGTGCCTACAGAATAATAATCAGGCTTTGAAGTATGTCCTCCAGCGTAGCCAGGAACTACCGATTCAACGCCCTTAATTAGTTGGTAGGAGGCTTCCAGGCACCAGAAACAACCACCGCCCAGAACAATTGTGTCTGTCTTGGCCATATACCTAACCCCTCTCCTATTTCAATTTAATATCTGGATAGATTGATTTTGTTACTTCATCAACATCGCTTCGAAGTTGTGGGAATGGTACACCTTCGCGGGCGCTAACACCCTCAAATATCCAAAAGACTCGCTCACTGAAGCCCCAACCACAAGCTGGCGGCATCCCGTACTCTAGCATTTCTACGAAATCTATATCCAACATCATAGCTTCTTCATCACCACTATCACGCATCGATTGTTGCTCTTTGAAGCGTTCCAGCTGATCAACTGGATCATTTAACTCGCTAAAGCCGTTCCCTACTTCACTACCACCAATTATCGGTTGGAAGCGTTGAACTGTATTAGGATTATCTGGGTTTACTTTCGCCAAAGGGCTAATGAATAAAGGAGTATTCACTAGCCATATTGGGCCGGCAACAGTTTTTCGAATTTTCTTCCATAATTTATCTATGCCCCTAGCTTTGTTTTCGGTTTGTTCAACTTCTAATTTATTGTCTCTTAGCGCTTTTTTCACTTCATCCAAGCTACAGTCGAACACATCAATATCGTAGTGTTTCTTGATTGTCTCGGCGTAGTCCCACTTTTCCCAATCCTTAGCTAAATCAATCTTAAAATCACCTAGCTCAAACTGCAATTTACCGAAGGTTTCCTTAATAATATAGCGATACATGTCGGTCATGAAATCCATACCCTTTTCCCAGTCCCAGTAGGCAGCGTACCATTCCATAGCAATGTGTTCGGGTAGGTGTTCATCGGTGTAATTTTCATTTCGGAACCGAGGCCCGATATCGTAGACTCTGTCATAACCAGCGCCAATTAATCTTTTTAGAGGCAACTCATGGCTAATTCTTAGATAAAAATCCTGATCAAGAGCATCCATGTTGGTTACAAACGGATTTGCATCAGCTCCACCAGTGGTATGTTCTAATACTGGCGTGTTGATTTCAATAAAATCATGCTTATTCAGATAATCACGAGTTGCTTGCCAGAACTTACTCCGTCGAATAAACCTACCGTAGACATCGCTATTTACATTAATGTCTACATACCGCCTTCTTAGCCTCTCTTCTTTATTTGTAAAGCCATCTTGGGCTGTTGGCATCGGTCGCAAGCTCTTTGTAAGTAGCGTAAGCTTTTGAGCTGTTATCGACTGCTCACCAGTTTTTGATGTCTGGGCAACACCCTCTACTTCTATAAAATCTCCTGCGTCTAAGAGATTTAGATTATCGAAACCCAAATAGTTATTTGGATAATCTGGTTCTTCCATCTGTTCGGCAGTTAAAAATAGCTGGAATAGTTCTTGTTGATCCTTAATAACTACAAAAGCAATTTTTCCAAATTTTCGTATATTAGTAATCCGTCCGGAGACTACTATTTGCTTGCCAGATTTTTCTAGTTCCTGGTATTTTTCTCGAACTTCTTTTAGATCGATATTTTTTCTAGACTGCGCCGGAAAAGGATTTATCCCTAAATCCCTTAGGTCTTTAAGTTTGCGTAGTCGTTCGTCCCGTAGTTCTTTTAGTGTAGCCATTGCCTAAGTATACCTGAGGGAAGTTAAATCTACCAAGTTGAACAGTATTATTTAGCAAATTTCAATAATTTTGTAAGACAACACATCACTTGGAGTAGATATTTCTACCTTCTCACCTACTTTTTTACCAAGCAGCGATTGACCAATTGGAGATTCATCAGAGATCTTACCCTCTAATGGATCAGCTTCAACTGTACCGACTACTTGATAGTCTTTAGTCTTACCCTTAGTGCTCTTTAACTTAACACAAGACCCAAGCTGAACCTTACTGTCTCCTTTAGGCTTCTTAATCTGCTCAGCATTCTGCAATATATTCTCAAGCTCTGAAATTCTTGATTCATTGCGTTCCTGTTCTTGCCGGGCAGCACTGTATTCAGCATTCTCAGATAGATCACCAAATTCACGGGCAGTCTTGATTCGATCAGCTATAGCTGACCTCTGAGAAGTTAACAGCTTTAACTCAGTCTCTAACTCCTGTATTCCTTCTTTTGTTAACAAAAATTGTTTCTTCATAATATTCTCCTATATATCTATTGTTCTGTGTCTGGATTAATAGCTACTAGTGCTTTTTTATGCCACTAGGACTTCTAGTATATCATCAATGTCCAGCATTTTTAGGTCGGATTCTGTCCGTTTTTTTAGTTCATACTTTCCTGATTCAATGTTCTTACTGCTAACTACCAGCCTATAAGGGATACCCATCAGATCTGCATCGCCAAACTTCTCACCTGCACTTGTTTCTCGATCATCGTAGATAACAGAAATACCCTTTTTTGATAGCATGTCATAAATCTTATCAGTTTCAGCGATCACATCGCTGCCACCAAGAGCAATAAGGTAGACTTTTGCTGGTGCAATGTTCTCAGGCCAAACTAGACCTTTGTCATCGCTCAGAATTTCGGCAATAGTACCCATGACTCGACTTACACCAATTCCATAACAACCCATAATTGGAGTAACTGTCTTTCCTGTTTCGTCATCAACTGTAAGATTGAATGGTTTAGTAAATTTCGTACCTAGAGAGAATATATTTCCAACTTCAATACCCTTAACCTCTTCTAGTTCGGATTTAGTTAAGCCAAGCTGTTTTACTAC
>JAGQMX010000058.1 GCA_020428425.1 Candidatus Saccharimonadota bacterium
GCAATACTAAAACGTTGTTTCTGGCCGCCAGACAAGGTCTTGACCATGCTTTTAGCTTTACTAGTCAGTTGTACATCCTCTAGCAGCTTATGCGGTTTCTGACGTTGGCCATAGAATGAACTAAACATATTTAGAAGTTCGGTTAAGTTAAGGTTCTCCATGAAGGCGGAGCTTTGCAATTGGACACCAATAACATGCTTCACTTCTTCGGGCTTTTCGGCAACATTCTTTCCATCCAAAATAACCGTACCACTGTCGATTGTTCGCATCGATTCTATCATTTCCAGAGTTGTAGTTTTCCCAGCTCCATTTGGACCTAGTATACCGAATATTTCACCAGTTTTTACTTGAAAGCTAATACCTTTGACGACTTTCTTTTTGTCGTATTTTTTTACCAGGTCTTTAACTTCAACAATTACCGAGCTTTTCATTAATTAGATTATATCAGTTTGATTAAATATTTTGGGATAAATTATTGGATTTATTTGGAAAAGTCCAATTATTGTGGCCAGCTAATTGCCCCTCGAGGTAATACCGAATTTGCTGGTATACCTAGTTTTGCAGCAACATCGGCTGGAATAGCCTTTCCTTTATTGGTATAAGGTTGGCTATTTGTCTTAAGGGTATAGTCACCATTGGCTTGATCTTTGAAAAAAGTATCAGTCGAGCCACTTTCATCTATAGAATGACTATCCCAGCCAGTTGCATTTGTGAAGGCAGCTGTCGATCTAATGCCAAAATCTATGTTGCCATTATCGTATCGCCAAACATAAAATGCAGCATTTGAAGCATTTCTATGGTAAGCATTGTAATCAAAAACATTGTAGAATTCTGAGGCCTTGGTATTTGTTGTTGTATTTGGAGGACAATCCCTACCTCCCACTTCCCGACTATCTATAGATGCACTAAGCTCCCCACCGTTTTTGGCATACACAACGTTGTTCGCCAGTTCAACATCTTTTGTATCAGGGCCTATACCTGGATCACCCCAACAAATCGAAGCACGATTATCATCAAAAATATTAATACCTCTCGCTTGTGGATCACTGCCTCTATCAAAAACCACAGTATTGTTGTAGACCTTTGTATTTGCAGCAGTTACCCCGATTCCGTCTTGGCCGTTATCTACGACTAAATTACTAGCAATAATGCCACCTTGGGATATTTCATAGAATATGCCAACTTTAGCATTATTTATTACCCGATTATTAACCATCACACCGTCATTACAATTAATGTCACACCATAATCCATAACCACCAGCTTTTGCATTCTCGACTATATTATTTTTAGCAGTAAACCCGATCATATTATTAAACTTAACGTTCGCTGCACCACAGGCGCCACTACATTTAATATCGAAACTTTGGTCATTGTTAGTGTTAAAAACATTGCCCTCTATGGTAAAGTCATCACGGCCACCGGCAGAGCGACTACCATTAGCATGTAACCCAGCATAGCCATTGTAAGCAAATACACTATTAGTTATTGAGCTCTTACCATCTTTTGGCCTTGAATAGCCTAGCCCAGCATATGAATTATCTACAAATACTGAGTTTTCAATTACTGAAGACTTCGGTTCATTAATAAAGACTGTACTGTTAATAGTCCAGTTTCCACCACCACTTCCACCACTAGCATAATTCTTAAAGCCTATACCTTTAATCGCATAGTCTCCTTTATTCAGCATAAAAGCTTGAGTCCGTTTAGCTAGTTCCACGGTATTACTAGTTGGGTTTTGACCGATGTACATTTTTCTAGCATTCCAGTCGTAGAAGAAGGTATTCGCGTTTACTTGAGCTTTACTAGGGACTTGAGCGAGTTTCTTGCCATTTATGATGACGTTTTGGGGGTCACCTGCAACGGTTGTACTATCTTTAACTGAATCCCCATAGACACAAGATGTTGCAAAAGACGTTAAGTTTGGAGCAAATGGAGTTTTACCCCCTTCCACAGGTAGGTAATACTGTCCTGGTCCGCAGAAGTCAGGTGTTTCCCAAGTTCGAGACCAGATGTTAGTTCCCGCACTGGCCCAGCCAGTAGATACAACATCAGCACCGTTAAACCACGGTGATTCACTTGGATAAGCCTGCAGGTTAAAGCTCTTTCCTTCAAAGATTATGTTGCTACCGGAGTTATGCCAGTCTCGGTACTCGCCACCACGCATGACTATAGTACCGCCAGATGGAACTTTCGTTATAGCAGTGTTTATGGTTTTTACTGGTTTATCTATAGTAAGACCGTTGTTGGAGTCATTACCGTCTACTGAGTTACTGTTTTTGTCCGAACCTGCGGGGGAGATATAAATGGCGCCGGCGGGGATTGCATAGTTCGTCTGTGGAATAGTCTTTCCTGAATTATCTAATCCAAGAACACCGGATCCTGAACATCCAAATTTTACTGCTCCACCTTCCGATGCCGTAGCGTCGATAGTCTTGGCTACACAGCCAGCCAGCGTGGCGCTTCCAGCTTCTGGTTCAATCGTAGCTGTTGGAACA
>JAGQMX010000059.1 GCA_020428425.1 Candidatus Saccharimonadota bacterium
GTTCCAACATTTGTAACTTACGAACTGTAAATTAGTATTTCTCTGACCAAAGAGAGAAGTTAATGTAGGTCTAGGAACTAGGTCTGCACTTTTCTCTGCTTGGTCTGGCTCACACTAGCAGACACATTGCGAACTGCAAGTATCGACTTTGATAACGAAAAGCTAAGAATAATTAAAGAAATTTTGGTTTGAACTGAAGCGATTAATCTGGCTGCTTTTGCTTAATCCATTTTACGAAATCATTCCACACATAATCTTCAGGCTTATGGCTGTATCCACCTTGCTCACGCCTTTCACCTAAAGTAAAACCTTCAAATTCAGCAACATTTTCTATGCTATTACCTGTTCCTCTAGCTTCTGTGACGATAATGCCCTCATACTCCTGTGAGAATTGCTTAATGGTTTCGGCATCTTTATAGGTAATATTCTCACTAAAGAGTATCTGTCTATTTTCTTTCTTTTCCATTAGTGAAAGAAAATCTTCACTGCTGAACCAGTTAGCGACATCTTTCATGTATGCACCGGGGAAGCCATTAAGTGCCGGAATTCTCCAAAAGCTGTCTGTTACAACTAAGGGTTTATTAACTAAATTGTATGCTTTTTCGGCTTTATCAATCGATATAGCGTTAGGGTTTGTTGACTGGATTTCATCAATTTCTACTTGCTTTTGTACTATTTCAATACCAGCTGGCTCACACGCAAGCTTCGCCTCACCGACTTTTCTGGCATTTCCAGTTATAAAGTAAATTTTCATGTATTGAGTATATCAAAACAAAAACACTCTGCTTTCGCAAAGTGCTTATGCTTGGCTCACACTAGCAGACGCATTGCGAACCGCCTGTCTGGATTTTGATAAAAGTAATTTGAATGAAATAAAGGCAATCTTAGCGACGACTGCTTAGTTTATTCACAAACTTATTGTATTGCCCTTTTGTCAAAAAGACCCTGTGGATGTTTGGCTTACTTGTATTTCCAGTAAGTGTCGCTTCTGTCGTTATGCCCCAGTTTACAATCGTCATATTAGTTAGGTCTACTTCAACGAAGTAATACTCTTTTTTCATGCTATTCAGCCTCCATCTATATTTATTCTACTCCCAGCTTTGGTAAATCTATACCGCAAAGCAAAAACACCTTATAAACTTTATAACTATCGTAAGTTACTTGCTTCAGCTAGACGAACCATCCTGTCAATAAACCAAAATTTAACAACCATAACAAGCAGCGAGGATAGCACGAGAGGTATGAGTTCTTGTTGCCAGCCAAAGTAAATAAACAGTCCAAATAATGGAATATTGGCTAGGTTAAGTAGCGTTGGCAGATCACGTCTCAATTTTTTACCTTCCTTGAAGTAAAGCCTTTCACCAATAACGCCTTTACTCATCCAGTTATCGACGTCTTTAGGTCGTGGAAATAGCACCGGATTCACAACAAGCCAAACCAAAGTTATTCCTATGATCCAATAGCTGTGCAGGTACAAGCCCACTGCCAGCATCGGCATAGACAGAACACGACTCCATCCACTCCATGGATTAGTATGCTTATCCCAGACTCTATCACTTAGTATTGCCATAAACCTACTGTAGCAGAAGATTAAATAAAAGACAGGCTATTCAGCAGCGTGAATGCTTACTGGATAACCTGTAAAATATATGCTATTGGCTCACAACAATAGAGCAAGTCATAACTATTATTAAGAAAGATTTATCAGTAATTTAGAGATCGAGTTCTATATTGTGATTACTACACTTCCTTTTTTTCGACCAGTGTCGACATAGCGGTTGGCTTCTACAATTTCGTCTAGCGTAAAAGTTTTATCTATCGTCGCTACAAGTTTGCTACTATCGAACATTTTTGCGAGTTCTACTAAGTCAGAAGATGATTCTTTGGCAACATCTAGACTATCAACAGTAATATATTGCCCGCCTTCAGCGATTAAGTGCTTAGCTTTTGATTTAGTGATTTTTCCAACCGCATCGAAAACCACATCAAATTTGTCATTTATCTCCTCAATTGCTGTTTCTTTATAATTGTATACTTTTGAAGCTCCTAACTTTTTCGTAAGTTTCATACCATCTGGACCACTCACAGCCGTAACGACAGCACCAAGATATTTTGCCACTTGAACCGCAGAAGCACCAACCGCACCAGTCGATCCGTAAATTAAGACTTTCTTACCTTTGCTTGCCCCTGCCTTGCGTAAGAAATACATTGCCGTATTGCCACCAAAAGGAATTGAACTTGCTTCCTCGAAACTTGCTTTCTTAGGCTTCAAGGCAATAGCACGTTTATCAGGCAAAGCACAGTATTCTGAATATGCACCAAAACTAAAACCTGCCATAGCGTAAACTTCGTCTCCAGCATTAAATCGTGTGACGTCTTCACCTACTTCAACAACTTCACCTGCAAGCACACTTCCAGGGATTCGCTTTGGTTTGGTTAAACCCACAAGTAGGCGAATGATAATTCTGCTCACTAAACCTTTTAATCCATCACCACCGTCCAGTGCACGCATACGAACATCGCCAGAATTTATAGACGCTGCTTTAACTTTTATTAATATTTCATTATTTTTAGGTTTTGGCTTTTCGACATCTTGAACACTTAGAACTTCTGGCGCACCGTAACCACTTGCTAATACTGCTTTCATATTTTCTCCTTACTTTCTTTAGTTATTAATCTATCTAGCGACTCTAGAATTAGTTCAAGTCCAAAATGAAAATCTTGTATTCCGTCGTGCTTCCTGTTAATTATCGACAGAGACATACCGTGCATGTAAGGGTGAGTGTCTTTAGGAATCATTGGTAGAAATTGTTTTGCAGCTGGTATGTATTCATCTGGTTCTAGCGGGAAGTTCTGCACCTGAAGATTAAATCCATAAATATAGCTATCTATTGTGTGCCAGGCATAATCAGCCATTTTATAAGTGAAACCAGCTTCTACTAGGTATCCTATTGTAGTGTCTACATATTTCAGCATTTGGGGCTTTACATTAAAACCTGCAACAAATTCGTGAGCTGCCCATGGATGAGCTAATAGAACAGCTCTCATTGTGTCTGCACGCCTTCGTATTGCATCTTTCCAGTCTTGACACTCTGCGAGTGGGGGAATAGAAGGCGCGACCGAATCAACCATCTCGGCAATCAAATCGTCTTTATTATCAATATGGTGATACAAGGACATAGCCTCAACACTCAAACTATCGGCCAGTTTCCTCATAGATAGTTTTTTCAAACCATCTTTATCGGCAAGTCGAATCGCCTCATCGACAATTTTTTGTCGTGACAGATTTCGGATAATTTTTTCCTTTGACATTATTGTTCCTTGTGATAACCTTACAGTGTAAGTTTATACATTTATTAAATAATTGCAAGCACAAAAAAGGAGAATCATATATGGATACACTATTTACGGCAGAAGCCTGGTCATCACCTGGGGGTGTAGGTTTCTTTATCGTCTGTGTGGCTGTATTTTTGTATCTAATCTTAAACATAGATGCAAAAAAGAATAATAAGTAGATTTATAGAAGGAGAAACTATGAAAGATAAGAAATTATATAAAATAGCAGGCTTAAGTTACATCGGCATTTTCTTTGCAGCAATGTTCGGTAACTTTTTTGTTCTTGATTCATTAAAAAATGATCCAATTGACATGGTCGTAAACAACATGACGCTAGTTAGTTGGGGCGCGATAGCGTTCCTAGTTGCAGCTGTATTAGATACGATTGTCGCATGGGTACTTAAGGATTTATACGCCAAACATCCTTTGACGACTCCGAGCACATATTTTAGGTTGATACACGCGGCTCTAATGGGAATGGCAGTATACGCAATTGTTACGATGCGAGGTCTGACAGGAGAAGAAAGCATTCTGAGCCAAATTGAAATCTTCGATACAATATGGTTAATCGGATTGTTTTTCTTCGGAGTACACTTGCTAATGCTTAGCAATATTCTTAGAGGTGTTGTACCTAAATGGATAACGTATGCCTTGTTGGCAGCAGGTGTCATGTACATGATTGATACAACTGCACATTTTGTGATGTCCAATTACGATTCATACGCTGATACATTCCTCGCTCTTGTAGCTATACCAAGTATTCTTGGCGAGATGGCACTTTCGGTCTGGTTGTTACTAAAAAGTCGCAAATAAAGTAAATTCATAGTCAGGTTATAATCTGAATTAAATTCTAGCCTGGGTAGCAAAAAGTCAGAACCATTTTCACAGTTCTGACTTTGTCTATTACGGCTTGGCTCACAACAATAGAGCAAGTTATAACTACAATTAAGCATGATTACGCAGTTGTAAACTAGTAACTTAGGAATATTTTTTTGCTAGTTGTATCAATTCGAACATTTCTACCAAGTGGCATAACAATTTGTGGGTCAGTGTGCCCAAAATCTAAATTCTGAATGACTGGAATTGTTGCATTATATTCTCTCACGACTTTGAGTATTGTTTCCCTTTGTCTCTTTCGGTAGTCTGCCTTTTTCTTTGCAGTGTTCTGCTTGTTAAACTCCCACGCCTTAGGTCTTCCAACTAGAACAGCCTGAAACTTATCAAACCAGCCCCTCTCTCCAAATCCTGTTAGCAAATACTCTACAATCCAATGCTCTGGAATATCTTCCGCTGTTTCTAATATCAGAATCGTACCTTCAATGTCTTCACCTGAGGGCAAATATATACCTGTTGATGTCTGAACGATTAAACTTTCTACACAGCCACCCCACAAGATGCCTTCGACTTGACCCTCGCCATCCCAAAAGAGTCCGTCATTTTTTTCTAGTGGTCTCTGTTTATCGAGATTTTCTTTTTTAGACCAATCTAAGCCAATGTCGTTATATTCTGATGACGCCATAAGTTCAAGCTCGCCACCTTCAAAAAGAGCCTTTTTTACTGAATTAACCGTCATGTCAAACATTTGAACATTCATCCCAAATTGGTTCATCACTCCACCACCGTAGTAGGAAGGAATACCCAAGTTCCATAAGAAATTATGTAAGTGAGTGTTATCGCTATATCCGAAAAATGGCTTTGGGTTGTCGGTGAACACCTTTGGGTCTAGATACTTAATGAGCTTTATTTGGTCAGATCCGCCAATAGAGGCAAATACTGCTTTGTTAGTTTCGTCTGAAAAAGCTTCCATAACATCTCTTGCTCTGTCTTGAAGAGAAGAGTTCATTTTTCTGGTCGTGGGATACTCTTTTGGGATGAGCCCTAATTGTTCGCGAAGACGTTTTAGGCCAAGATCTTGTACCCATGGGTAGACTTCAGGCAAGCCTGACGATGGAGAAATAACAGCGACTTGATCGCCTTTAGAAAGTTTTTGTAAATCTACAAAATGCTTCATGTTTTTAAGTATAACATCATGAGTTTGTAACATGATTTAATGTACTTCTTGGTGCTAGTATGTCTGAGTGATTTTGTTTTTGCAGATTATTGGTTTTGGCATGGCTTACCATACAGGTTAAGGACCACTGGATTTATTTACTAAGTCCTACCACTAGAATTGCAATGACAGCCAAAACTATTCCGAAATAGACAGGGAGTGATAGCTCTTCTTTTAGAATCAGCAATCCCAGTACATTTACAAGTACTAGGCTAGTCGCACCAAATAGTGCCATAGTTTTTCCAACTTCTGCTTGCGTGAAGATAAACAATTGTCCAAACGTTGCGACCGTACGAATTGTCGCATATATTACGAACCACCACCCAAAAAACGTAGCTACCCTAAAGCCCTGTGTAGACATGTAGTGCCGTGCCATTAAGTCGCTGGTTGTGAAAAGTAACTGGCTTGCTATAACTATTAAAATGAGTTGCATCGTCGGATAGTTCCTTTGTGTTATATATAAGGTTAATTATAGCTTACAAAGTATAAAACCTAGTAGTGTGAATGCCTACTGGTCATGGACATTCAGCGATTAACTAGGCTAGAGTTGATCAAATTTATTCGGAACTATGAAATCGCCATCGTGTTCTTTGGTTGGCCTGATCGTGTCGTACACAGCATCAGTATTTAATGGACCATAGATGTGAGGGTATATGCCACCTCTACTGCTTAATGATTTTTCAAACCTTATTTCAGATCTAACTTTTTCAACATCGACCAGTAGTAGCACAATGTCATCTCGATCACTAAAATGTCTGTTCAGCATTGCAATTGTCTGATCGGGGCTCGTTGCATGGATAAACCCCACATCATTCAACGTTGAATTTATGGTCGATTGGGTGTACGTTTTCGCTTTTTGTGCCTCATTCCAAAGCGAGTCCGTACTAGTGACTACTATTGTCTTCATGTGTACATCATAACAAAAATCCAGCAGCCTGAAAGCTTACTGGATTCTTTGTAAAATATATACTCTTGGCTCACAACAATAGAGGAAGTTATAAC
>JAGQMX010000060.1 GCA_020428425.1 Candidatus Saccharimonadota bacterium
GAAGTTATAACCGCAATTAAGCAAGATCAGGCATTGATTAGCTAAGTACTTTTGCCTTTGTTACTTTTTCAGACGTTGCTTTGCGTCAGAGAAATGATTCACTGCTTTCAATAACGGTATTGTCTCGCTACCAAGTTCCGTAAGATTATATGTAACGTCAGCTCTCGACTTTTCTACACGGTCTATAAGATTACTATCCTGCATATCTTTTAGTCGCCTTGATAAGGTAGCGGTATTTACGCCCTCTATTCTCCGCTCAAGCTCATTAAATCTCAGCATACTCCCGTCTGATAGCTCATCTATTACACGCAACGTCCAATAGTCACTCAATATTTTGAGGCTTGGAAGGCAGATAGGTTGTTTCGTATTAAGGGTTTTCATAAATATACTTGCTTTACTTATTAAAGTACTTTACAATTAAAAGTACTTTAATAATTATAGCACTCAATTTAAGGAGGGGCAACATGAAAGTATCAATAATAGGAAATGGCAACATGGCAAAAGGTATCGGCACACGTCTAGTTAGCGGTGGTCACTCAGTAACAATTCACTCTCAAGACGAAGCCAAAGGCAAAGAGCTTGTAGAGCAACTTAAAAAAGTAAGTGGTGAAGCAGATGTAAAAGTAGTGCCTATTGGTACCGAGACTGACGAAGTAGTCATCGTGGCTACTCCCTATACTGAAGTTGAAAATGTGGGTAAAGAATATAATGGACTTGCTGGTAAAGTAGTCGTAGACATAACTAACCCTGTTGATTTCAACACTTTTCAGCTTATTCCTGAAGCAGGTCAGTCTGGTGCACAGGAAGTAGCTAAGATCCTAAGTGAAGCAACTGTCGTTAAGGCATTCAATACTACACTCGCTGGTCCATTAGAGGCTGGTGAAGTCGAAGGTAAAGAACTCGATGTCTTTATTGCTGGTGATGACGATGATGCCAAAGCTACGGTCTCTGAACTCGTAAAAACAAGCGGTATGCGACCTGTCGATGTAGGTCCACTTTCTGAGGCTCGTCACCTAGAAGGGATAGGTCTGATTCAAATGAAAGTCCAAGATCAAATCGGTACGGGCTGGATGAGTGCTCTTAAGTTCCTCGGATAACCTAACCATATACTAATCTCGCTAAAAATCGTTCTAACATTCCTTGGCGATGGACCCCAAAGAAATAACAGAGGCTAAATACCTCTGTTATTTTTAGTTCTAACCATGGCTCACAACAATAGAGGAAGTTATAACTGTAATTAAGCAGGATCTTATAGTTTCAGGACGGCGCTAATTAACTGCCAGCCTCGGACTCCATCTTTTCAAGACGAGTGTAGTAGTCAGGGATTTCTTTAAGATGTGCCCAAGCAATTTTGCCGGTTAAAAGTGGATCGCTATTGGTAACGTTAGTTTCTGGGTCGTGTGATCCGTGCTCTAGTTCAATCGCTAATCCTTTGCGAAATTCCTCAAGATCAAACTTAGTAAAATCTACTCCGATTTGTTCGCCAATCTTCCTTGCGTCATCAGTGCCAAATTCATTTTTCATAACCTAAGTATATCATTTATATAAACCAAAGAGGTATACTTAGATTATGATAAAAGTCCAAAAAGAATATTTACAAAGTGCTATGTTCGGGTTTAATGATGCACTTGTATCAACCACTGGAGTTATTGTTGGAATTAGTACCGGCACAGGCAATAAGCAGGTGGTTATTTTGGCCGGAGTTGTCACAATATTAGTTGAGGCCCTTTCGATGGGATCTGGTCAATATTTGAGCTCCAAGTCCGCACATCAGCTAGATCGAAGCGATTCATTCAAAGTGCCGCTAATCAGCGGCTTAATAATGTTCGGGGCATACTTTTTGGCTGGTTTGGTGCCACTTTTGTCAATCATAATTTTCCCCATGAGTTACTCAAGAGATATTGCAATTGTTGCGGCTTTAAGTTGTCTACTCGTACTCGGTTATGCAAAAGGTAGAATAGTTAAAGTTCCACCAATCAGGAGTGCCATGGAAGTATTAATAATTGGCGGTATTGCAACAGCTATAGGTATAATAGCGGGCAATATTTTTTCCGTGTAACCACCTGCTAACTATTAGGCTAAGCTCTACAAGCTAAGGATGTGGGGCATCGAAGCATACGAAGTAGATATTAACTTGGGCGTTGAACGTAGGATTGTCATTTGTGACAGAACGACGGTCTTTGTTGCGGTTTCAGTTCTATTTTGGGTATACAAAAAGTCAGAACCATTTTCACAGTTCTGACTTCATCTAACATGGCTTGGCTCCCGGGGTCGGACTCGAACCGACAACCTCGAAGTTAACAGCTTCTTGCTCCACCATTGAGCTACCCGGGATTATTGTGATTTATGATTAGTTAAGAACGTATACTTTTGTATAACCCGTGAATTATAACAAACATCTTACTTCTTAAACAAGGTCAAACATTTCTAGCCACGCTTGGCCAGCAACTGGGAAGTCTGGATGCTTAGCTTTCATTTGCTCTACGGTAGCTTTTTTATCTCGCCATTCTAGCTTTTCTACCTCTTCGGGTTGGGGAGTAAAATATTGAATTGGCCAATCACAAAGAACCTTGTAGCCTTGAGCTAATCTAGAGCCAACATCAGATTTATAGAGTAATTGTTTAGCGGGAATTAGTGTAACATCTGATAGACCAATTTCTTCTTCAACTTCTCTTTGAGCGGTTTCTAGGTAATCATCATCATTCTCTACAGTTCCTTCTACGGCACAAGTCCAAAGACCAGGACCGAAACGTTTCTTGTATGACCTTTGTTGCAAGAGTACTTGTCCTTGGCTGTTCTCTATCCAAACACAGATAATTTTCCAGGTATAGGCATCATTCAGTTCGCCTCTTTTGACTTTTTTTATCGTATTGCCCTGCTTGTCGACGATACAGACTAGTTCTTGGTGGTTATCTGCAGTCATAGGAGCATATTATAGCATTTCAACTATCCAGGCATATGGTATAAATATGCTACAATATATCTGTAACGTCAAAACAAATACATGTAAATCAAATGCCAAAACAAATCGATAAAATTAGATACCTGAAATTCACTTCCGTATTACTAGTGATCGCTAGTGGATATCTTATATATTTTATCGGATCTGGTCCTGGTTCTTTGTCTCATCCTGAACAGAAACCAGCATCGGATAATTCCTCACCTGTTACACTTGATATTAGTAATTTAACCAAAGATCAAAATAAGGCTTCGGATGATGGGAGCCAAGCCGAAGTAACCAGTAGTAGCCATTCTTCCAGCATAGCAAGATCTGAAAAACGTAAACTTGTAGCAGGAAGTACCTTTCAGGCTAATAACAAAAGCTTTCCTTTAATAGAATATGAAGCCTTGGCTGCGCCTAATGATACTTGGGCAACTCAAGACTGGACAAATGATACCAATCTTCAAACTGCCTGGGATATCGGTACTGGCGGAACACCAACTACAATTGCAGTCATTGATTCTGGCTTTTCCCTTCAGCATCAAGAATTTACCGATCGTTGGCTAGAAAATACAGCCGAACAAGGAACAACGGCCAGTGAAAACCCTAGTGTACTTAACTGCACTGACCAGAGCATTGCCCTAGATGCTTCGTGTAATCTAATAGACGATGATTTTGACGCAATAGTAGATAACGAATCAGGAGCGGTAGATATTGAAAATCCTTCTAGGCTAAATTGTACAGATCAAAGCGTAGCCTTGGATAAATCCTGTAACCTTATTGATGACGATTCCAATGGCTACGTAGATGATGCTCGTGGCTGGGACTTCGTAAACTACGATCGGTCGGTTGAAGCTGGTGAAACCAACGCTGCTGGTGATACTACTGGACATGCAACAATGGTGTCTGGGATAGCTGCAGCGACCGGTAATAACGGCGTAGGTATTGCTGGGGTAAATTGGAATAGTAAGATATTGCCTTTGCAGGTAATCGATGACGATGGTTATGGCAATACACTGACTCTTAGTAGAGCCATACAGTATGCCGTAGATCAAGGAGTTGATGTTATTAATCTTAGTCTAGGAAGTGAATCAAATGATCTGTATTTAAAGGCAGTCATTGATCAAGCAATTGACGCTGGAGTAGTAATTGTGGCATCTTCAGGAAATGATAGTTGTAGCTGTATACGCTACCCTGCTAACTTTCCTGAAGTAGTAAGCGTCGGAGCTGTTGATCAGAGTGGAGTGAAGTCTAGTTTTTCTAATAGCGGAGCTAATCTAGACATCGTGGCCCCTGGTGAAAATATGCGCTCAGCTGTTTGGGTGAATGGCAGCACCAGTACTTATGTAGCTGGTATCAATGGTACATCCTTCTCAGCTCCGATAGTTAGCGGGTTACTAGCCTTAGCCAAGACTCATCAACCCGATGCTACTTGGGGAGAGTTGGTCGGAGTTCTTACTCAGGAGGCCAACAAATCAATGTTTAATTCAAGTACCTATCGGTCTAATGATTATGGTTTCGGCAGGTTAGATGCTGGAGCCAGTATGACTAGAGTTACAACTGTAGTCAGCGATAAACAAGAATCTAGATTAGGACCTCAATTAGTTAATGATCCACTAGGTAGTTATCGGTTAAAGACTTGCAATAGTGGAGAAAAGGCTAGTACTACCTTGCATGAATTATCTAAGTCTGGAAGTTATAGATATACGGTTAGCGACTTAACTAAGTCGGACTATGTTGCTGCTGGCTGGTCCTCTAGGACTGTTGGTTATGGTTGTGTCAGCATACCAACAGATACACCGGAAGTAATTAGAACTATTAACTTACTTCAGGAAATAAAGAATCTCAGTCCTAAATACGGCTTTTAATATCTCGATCAATATCTAGCTTGGTAGTGCGTTTCTTTAGAGTTTCACGTTTGTCATAGAGTTTCTTTCCTTTTCCGGCAGCGATACGTACTTTTATATATCTGCCTCTAGTTAGAATCTCTAAAGGAACAATTGTTCTTCCCTGCTGCTTAGTTGCTAGTAATTTGTCTATTTCCTTGCGTTTAGCTAGAAGTTTCCGGGAGCGGGTTTGATCAGATTCACTTATTGGAATACCCGGCATTGGAGAAATAGTGGCGTTTATTAGCCATAATTCGTTGTCTTTGACCATTACATAGGCGCCACGAAGCTGACCATGCCCATGCCGTAGGGCTTTAGTCTCTGCCCCGCTAAGCTGGATGCCAACTATTAAGCCGTCTTCAATCGTGTAGTCGTGTCGAGCTCTACGATTGCTGATAGTCTTTGGGGTATTTGATTTGCCAGATTTTTTCTTAGCCATAGTCTATATTGTAGTGTATTTACTACTAATTTGCAATGAATATATTATTATGTTCTAATATGCTACTAATATGACTGGTATTGGACTAATCTCTAGGTAAGTAGCAATCATTACACTGCTGGTCACGCAGACCTGCTTTACCGGCCTCCCACAGACTAGGATCGTTGAGGGCTACCTTCCGCCAATACCACATCTCAACTCCCCAAAGGTCAATCTCACGCATACCAGTAGCTTTCCCGAATTTAATCCGATCAGTTAACCTTTCAGCATTGAAAGATTTGTTTTGTTCTGTAATAGATATATCTTTGATGCTTTTGTCAGGTCCCCAGGGCTCGGCTTGTAATTCGTGGATTATTAGATCTTTACCGGTTACAATTTTCCCGGCTCCGGCCAGGAAGCCATAGAACCAGGCTGGGAATGGGTACTCAAAGTAGCGTTTAGTGATATTGGCATCCCACACCCGTTTATATATCGAAATACCGAAGCGATCGGGTTGGGGTTGGCCTATTGGTAGACCTAGAGCATTGTTACTGCGACTTATGATTAGCGTAGTATCTGGATCAACTTGTTTTACTAAGTTAGCCTCATCAATTAGTCGATCCCGACTGAAGTCTGGGCAAATACCAAACACATCTAAGAAAAACTCATTTTCTAGCTGATAACTATCCAGGGCCGGACTGTCTTTGTAGCGTTCCATTACTTTGGTCATAAAAGTCTTAAGCTGTGGATACCAGACACTTTTCGGTTGTTTCTCAGCCCAGGATGGCATATGACATTCTGGCCAGCGAGGTTGTCTTAGGCCAATTGCCAGTGACACAGTCGAATTAGAATCTTCAGCTTTTTTAAACTGCCAGTCTAATTCTCGAAAGTCATAATGGCCGGGAGTTTTTTCTATTTCATTCCAGTAACTTACCAATCTGAAATGACGTAAATTTAAATCATCAATCATAGCTTGCATGGTGGTTTTTGGCTCTAAGCCAAAAAACCGTGCATAGCTAGGAATAAATGTTGCTCCGTACTTGAGCTCCTTATGGGATTGAGTGGATATGTACCAGCGGGCAATGCCGTACATTGAGCTAACAGTTAGAATCAATAGTGATAATAGTATTAATCCTAGCTTTTGCAGTAGGTTACGTTCTTTCCACCAAAATTTTGGTTTTTCTAGCCGGAAATGTCTCATCAATCGCTTGTAGTATCTAGTTTCTTTGTCAGCGTAGTGTTTATTAAAAAGAGCTCGCTCTCTGGCAAGTTCTTTTTTGGTTGGCTTTTTTGCTGGGTTTTTTCGTTTCATTTGCTACTATTCTTATTGATACCATGCGAAAAACATTAACGGTTTCAATTATTATACCAGTCTACAACGAAGAGGACTATATTAAACAGTGCCTTGATCATATTGCTGCCCAAAAAGTTCGCCCTCAAGAAGTAATAGTAGTCGATAATAACTCGACAGATAACACTCTAAAAATTGTTAAAGATTACAAATTCGTAAGAGTACTTACCGAGAAGCAGCAAGGAGTGCTATATGCTAGGAACAAAGGATTTAACCAGGCAAAATCTCAAATAATTGGTCGGATTGATGCCGATACTCGCCTGGAACCTGATTGGGTGGAACAATTACAAAAAATATTTAGTGGCTCAAATATTGATGCCGTAACCGGATCATCTCATTTTTACGATATGCCCTTGTCTCCGTGGAACCATAAAGTAGAAGACGTCTTTAAACATAACCTATATACTTACGAGAAAGACTTCCCTTTTTTGTTTGGTACAAATATGGCGATCA
>JAGQMX010000061.1 GCA_020428425.1 Candidatus Saccharimonadota bacterium
CAAAGACCCTAAGAATATAGCTCCCCAATTGGTTACACCTAGTAAATAGGTGTTGGGGTGGAGTGATGGTCAATTACTTAGTTTTGTCTAATATCAAATCAATCACTAAAGCTGCCGTCCAACTAAAGTTTTTTGCACCAGCTGGTGATGAATCTTGAGGATTAAAATATTCATAACTAGAATGTCTCGCTACTACGTCAATTGACTTTTGCTGAATAATAGCAGCATGTTTATCATAACCATATCGTTTTAAGCCATCTATTATTAACCAATTGGTATTCAGCCATAAAGGACCTTGCCAATAACGTTGCGGATCGAAATACTTAGAATTCAATGGAACACTCGGCACTGGGTACTTAGTAGCAAATTGTTTTTCATCACCTAGGTCGGCAACTAGTTGTTTTGCTCGTTCTTTGGTTATATTACCAGCGTAGAGTGGCATTAGAGCTGCGATACTGGGCTCTTTAATAAGTTTGTTGGTAGGCAGGTTCCGAGAATAGTACTGGGAACTATAGGCATCCCATAACTCTTCAAAACTGTTGTGACTAAGCTTAATTTTAGCAGTTAAAGTTTCTGGAAGATCTCTATGAATCAGTTTGGCAATGTCCATTAAATGCTGATTGGCTCGAATAAATATTGAATTGAAAGTTAGATCTGCAATAACAAAGTCAGACTTAGCCAGTATCTTATCAATATCGTAATGTCGGTCACGCAGTTTTCGTATTACGTCGTAATATAGCAAGGCGTGTAAGTTATCCATGCGTTGGCCTGGAGGAACAGTCCTGGTATCTCTACGAAATAGATTTACCACAGTATCTAGCTTAGTAGCTTTTAGTAAACTAGCCCACCAAGGCATATAGTGCTTATTTAATTGATCTATCCAGGGTGGTGTACTATCCAGCCCGGTTTCATAAGGATGCAATTGAATTACTAAACCATCACCTTTAGGATCTCGCTCGTGAAATAGCCATTGATGGTAAGCCAACAACGATGGATACATCTGTTGGTACCATGTACGACGCTCGGCTAAACTTAATTGTTCACCTATTTTAACCACTGCTTCAGCCAGTACTGGCGGTTGGGTTATCCCACTGGTATTGACATCATCCGGAGCGTATAGCGATAAATGACTCCGCCAAATACTGCTGTCCTGGTTATACCAGTGGGAGCTATCAAATATCATATGCGGGAGCATGCCGTTGCTCCATTGTCCACGAATCAGTGATTTTAATTCTGTTTGGGCTCGGTCTATATCTATATGCCTAAGCCCTATTGCTATAAAGCAACTGTCCCAGAGCCACTGGTGAGGGTACAGACCTTCGGCCGGGATGGTAAAAGATTTTTGGTCATTACGCTTCAAGACTGCTTTGGCTTGATCTAACACATCTGTATTTTCGGACATGAGTATATTATACCTTGCTTATGCTAAATACCTGGCTAAGATTAGAAGCCTTCTAAAACTGATAATTATCGGAAATTAGTAAACTGCACTGGGAAATCTAAATCTTTTTCCCTAATCAATTGCATAGCGGCCTGTAGATCGTTCTTTGATGAGCTGGTTACCCGAATTTCATCACCTTGAATTTGCGCTTTAATTTTTGGTAAATCTTGGCGGATTGTATTAGTAATCTTCTTAGCTTTTTCTTGATCTAAACCTTTTTTAAACTTAACTGCCAGCGTAGTTTTTAAGTTACTAGTAACCGGCTCAGCCGTTGTATCTAGTATCTTCTGGCTTAGCTCGCGTTTGCCAAGAGTTTTCCGTACAATTTCAAGAATACTATCCAGTTGATATTGGCTATCACCAGTTATCTTAAATCCGGACTTATCTGGATCTAACCATTCTATACTGGCGCTAGTACCTTTAAAATCGTAGCGATTATCTAATTCACGCTTAGTTTGCTGTAATACATTATTGACTTCTGCTAGGTCGTAATCACTAACAATGTCGAATGAAAAATTGGCCATTAATATCCTTTCGGTCTTTTCTATTACCTCTCTGTATTATACATCCTTGATCCTAATACTAAATATTGAATAAATTTAACTGGAGCCTGAAACTCAAACTGCTATAATACAAAGTAACTATGACTTATTCAGATCCGAAAATAGCTAAAGCCTTTGAATTGTTAAAAAAAGAGTTTAAAGGGCTAAAAGATAAACCGGCCATTTTGAGGAGTAATACACTTAAAGATTTGTTTAGTGAGATACCGAAACTGCCAGTAGAGAAACGCTCGGCTTATGGTAAGGAAGTTAATTTGCTAAAAAACGAAGTTACTTCATGGGTCGATGAGATAAATAATGAACTAAATCTTCCAGTCATAGATGTGACAGCCCCATATGACATAAACGTACCTGTAGAGAAACGCCCGCAATTGCTTAGCCCAGAACTAGGTACTATTCATCCATTGACCAAAGAAATTGAATATATATCGGATATTGCTTACCGTATGGGCTTCAACGTCGAGACCAGCCGTTTAATTGATGATGATTTTCATATGTTTACTAGCCTAAACTTCCCTGAGGACCACCCAGCCAGAGATGATTACGATACCTTTATCACGACCGATGGATTAATAGCTCCTGCTCATACAAGTACTATGCAAAATCGAATGCTGATTAATTACAAAGATAACCTCGAGAAAGGATTACCTATTGCCGTAATCATTCCAGATCGAGTATTCCGTAACGAAGACCTAGATGCCACTCATGAACATACTTTTTATCAACATGAAGGCATATATGTTGCTAAAAATGTAACTGTTGGAAATTTAATTGCAACTCTGCGAGCATTCTTAAGTGAATATTTCCAGCAGGATCTAAAAGCAAAAATACAACCTTTTTACTTTCCGTTTACCGAACCAAGCTTTGAATTCGCAATCGAGCGACCGGATAGCTTAAAAAAAGGAGACACCGAAGCTGACCAGTGGTTAGAACTTCTAGGATGTGGCATGATACACCCAAACGTGCTGAAGCACGCTGGGATTGATTCAAATGTATATAACGGCTTTGCATGGGGTGGAGGCGTAGATAGATTAGTAATGATGAAATATGGTATTGAAGATGTGCGTCACTTCCAATCAGCAAAACTAGATTTCCTGAGGCAATTTGTATGAAATATAGCGTAAAATGGGGTCAAAAGTATTCAAATGTCGATCTAGAATCAATTCCAGTTGAAAAGCTATCGGCAAGCATAGGTGAACAACTTGGAGCAATTGAGGAAATTGTAGACTTAAGTCACAAGTATAAAGATATCTATATCGTTGAGGTAAAGTCAGCTATTAAGCATCCTGACTCGGATAAGCTAAGCCTCTGTCAAATTGATGACAATAGAATAGTTAAAGACGTAAAAAGGAACAAAGCAGGACTAGTACAGATAGTCTGTGGGGCACCGAATGTTAAAGAAGGAATGAAAGCGGTATGGTTACCACCAGGATCTACTGTTCCTAGTAGTTTTGATAGTGAGCCATTTGTACTGTCATCCAGAGAACTTAGAGGTGAAGTTAGCCATGGAATGCTGGCTAGTCCTAAAGAACTCGACCTAAGCGATGAACACCAAGGGATCCTTGAAGTTCACATCAAATCCAAATATGCCCAACCAGGTGGTCTATTCGCAGACGCTTATAATTTAAAAGATGTAATTATTGATCTCGAAAACAAAATGTTTACCCATCGGCCGGATTGTTTTGGCATGCTAGGTGTAGCTCGTGAACTAGCTGGAATTAATAACCTAAAGTTCATCAGTCCTGATTGGTACACCCAAACCGATGTATCTATTCCATCTGGATTTAGTTCGAAACTAAATATTCCGACTCAAGTTCCTAGATTTGTAGTTCAAGTTATTAAAGGCATCCAAATTAAAGATAGTAACCCGGAAATACAATCTTTGTTAACGAGAGTAGGTAATAAGCCTATTAATAACATAGTAGATTTAACCAACTACTATATGCAGCTAACTGGCCAGCCGACCCACGCTTTTGACTACGACAAAGTTGCCAAGCTCTGTAGCGGAGAGGTATCGATTTTCCCAAGGATGGCCAAAGATGGCGAAGAATTAACTCTTCTAAATGGCAAAACTATACAATTAACTGCCAAAGACATTGTAATAGCCACTGATAAGCAGGCCATTGCCCTTGGTGGTGTAATGGGTGGAAAAGACACTGAAGTCGACAACAACACCAAAAATATTATCGTAGAATGCGCTAACTTTAATATGTATACCATACGGCGGACTAGCATGCATCACGGTCTATTCACCGATGCGGTAACCAGATTTAATAAGGGACAGTCTACGCTCCAGAATGCAGTGGTACTAGCAAAATTAAGCAAAGATATAGTTGAAGCTGCTGGCGGCAAGATAGCTGAAGGCTATGATAGCAACCCAGCAATGAGCGCTGACCATTGGCCGGCAGTAAAAGTAGATGTTAATCTAATCAATAGTCGTCTGGGAAGTGATATTCCAGCTGGTGAAATGGCTAAACTGCTAAGTAACGTTGAGTTTAAGGTCGATATTAATGAAAAAACTATTGCTGTAGCAGCTCCATTCTGGCGAACCGACATTGAAATAGCCGAAGACGTAGTTGAAGAGATTGGCCGATTATATGGTTACGATAAACTACCTGTAGATTTGCCTAGTCGTCAAATCCAACCAGTTAGTAAAAATACGGAAGTTGAATTCAATAATCGTCTTCGCAAAATCTTGTCTAGTGCTGGAGCAAATGAAATACTTACCTATAGCTTCGTGTCCGAAAAATTACTTGTAAATTGTGGCCAAGATCCAAAGGAAGCCTACCATCTAAGTAATGCTCTAAGCCCTGAACTGCAATGTTACCGACTTACTCTAACTCCTAGTTTACTCAGTAAAGTTAACACCAATATTCGAGCTGGGCATGATAAGTTCGTGATATTTGAAATTGGCAAAACGCATTTGAAAGCTCATGGGGTCAACAACGAAGGACTACCCGGAGAACTGGAAATGTTCAGCCTAGTATTCTCGGCAAATGACAATACAACAGACAAAAACAGTGGTGCAGCCTACTATCAGGCAAAGAAGTATTTGGATTATATAGCTACTAAGCTAGGTCTAGTACTAAGATACGAACAATTAACTGAAAAACCGGAGTACGAAGTAACTAAGCCATATGATTGGAAGCGATCCGCTTTAGTGTCAGATCACCACAGCGGGACTTTCTTAGGTATGGTTGGAGAATACACTGCAAGTGTACGACGCAATTTAAAGTTGCCTGTAAATACCGCTGGGTTCGAAGTAAACTATCAGTCTCTGATGGAAGTAGCTAGCCGAGTAGCTACTTATCAGCCATTAGAAAAATATCCAGGAACTTCAAAAGACATAACCTTTGATGTTAATGCAGATACTAAGCACGGCGAGATTAGGGGCTTTGTTGAGCATATTACTGAGGAGCTATCTGCAAGTGAAGGTCTTATATTTACTGTAATAGATCTGGATATCTACCAAAAACCAAATTCCAAACATAAATCTACTACGCTAAGAATTGAAATGTCACATCCTGACAAAACCCTAACTACGCAGCAAGCCAATAAGATATCTGATAAAATTGCTGATTTTGTAAATACCAGTCTAGCAAAGTAGTCAATGAAATATATCCTTAAAATACTTAGGTTTACTAAAGAATTAAAAGTCTACTACTACGTTATTAGTTTTCTATCCGTTATGGTGGCGATTGTTAATTTAGTACAGCCACTATTAAGTGGTTGGGCGATTGATGAAATTCAACTAGGCACCAGCGCAGATGTGACTCGTCTTGTAATCATAGTATCTTTAATTTTCTTAAGTGATCTAGCTAGTAACTTACTTAGTAACCTAAACGGCTACATTGGTGATCAGATGTCGGTAAAAGTCACCAAACTGTTAAGTGACCGGTACTTTAAACACTTGCTAACTTTGCCTCAATCCTTTTTCGATAAAGAATTGTCCGGAAAGATAATTAATCGATTAAACAGATCTATTAATCAAATTAGTAGCTTCATGCAGATGTGGAGCAATAACTTCTTGCAATTCATGTTTACTACGATCTTAGCTCTAGCGATAGTAGCTTACTACAGCTGGACCGTGGCCTTACTGCTATTCGCCCTATACCCAATATTCATATTCATGACTGT
>JAGQMX010000062.1 GCA_020428425.1 Candidatus Saccharimonadota bacterium
TGATCAATTATCTTCGAGAATCCTTCAAGATCTTGGGGTGGTTCTTCTAGTTTCTTGCCTTGCAAGAAGAAAGTAGGCGTTGAATTAACACCGGCCTTGGTACCAGCTGAAAAGTCAGCATTAATAACGTCATTTACAGTCTCCGAAGCAAAGTCTGTCTTAAACTTAGCAACATCTAAGTTTAACTGCTTAGCATAACTCTCGAAGATACTATTAACAGCTGTGCTCTGCTCCCAAGTTTGCTGCTGTTCATACAGCAGGTCGTGCATCTCCCAGTATTTGTCTTGCTTGCCAGCAGCTTCGGCGGCTCTAGCTGCAGCTCGAGCATTAGGGTGAATTTGTTGCAATGGGAAATTCTTGAACTGAAAAAGTATGTCTTTGTTATATTTTTCTATTACTTGCTTAACGATAGGGTGATAAGCGCCACAAGCTGGACACTGGAAATCTCCGAATTCAAGTAACACAACTTTCTTGGTATTGTCGCCAATTGTATTATTACTACCTTCAGAACTTGAAGAACTACTGTTATTATCACCGTTGGCTGGTGCCTCAGCACTGTCTTTGGTGAAGTAAAAAACGCCAAACAGACCCAAAATTACTACTATTACGATTGCGACAAATTGTTTATTCATACGAAAATAATTGTAACACAGCCAGCGTTATAGTCATCAATTAGGCGACCAATCTAAGACTTAACTCGGTCATATAGCCAATGTTTCTTGGCATAGTTCTCTACACTGTCCACTACCCCATCACTCCGGTGATTATTCCTCAGCTGTTGCCTAATCTGCTTCGATGAAATATCTCGCTCAATACTATCGAGTATAGTCAACTCTCTGGGCTGAGCCGGTAAGTTGTGAGCGGTGGCTAGTGATTCTGTTACCTCGTAATTACCTCTAGCGCCAATTACTAAACCAACTTCTTTAAGTAATATCTCAACATCTGGCCAATTATGCATATGTTCGAACAAGTCAGATCCCATTAACAAAAATAACTTATCTTTCTTAAATTTCTTTTTCAGTCTTGGCAAGGTTTTCGCCGGAGTAAAGTTGTTGCCCAGCAGTTCTAATAACTCAATTTTGTCATGACCTCGAATCGCTAGTTTTACCATCTCAAACCGATGATGAGGATGGGTAATCCCTGGTTTCCTGGGTGGTTTACGTTCCGGTGCAATATATACCTTATCTAGATTAGCTCGATCTATTGCCTGCAGGGCAAAAGCTATATGCCCAATATGTATGGGATCAAAACTGCCACTGAATATTCCGATTCTAGCCATCGGCTGGTATACCTTCACAGCACTTAGTCGGCATTCGGCAACTAGGACACATAAAATGACCGTGAACCGGTTCAATTGGATAAAATCCACAAGAGTCACAAAATAATTCTGGTATCTTTTGCTTAATTACATCATCATAAATTTCTGACTCTTGGTTATTCATGCTCTTAGTTTAACCTAACACCGAACGCTTTCACGACAAACCTGACAATTCTCTATTAATTTTCCTTTCGGCCTACGGTTATTATGTCCCTTGCGACATTTAAAAGATAGTGAACCGTATTCATCCTCATCCTTACTGAAACTTAGACCCAATTCATCTTCGTTATTTCCTACTGTACTTTTATCTGCACTGGGGCAAGATGAAGATTGTTCATGTTTTTTTGCCAACCCCATAAAGTGATTAATGTTCTGAACATCACCAACCATCTGTGCCTGCCGAGCTTGTTCAATATAGCCAGCACTAACCATGCCAAATACATACGGATTAATGGTCGTGTCAGATATTGCATGCTCCACCATATGTTTACCTGAGATTCTACTCAATAATTTTGTAGCGGCTAACGGAGTGCTTATTTCCTCAGATCGAGTAATTAACTCTTCTGCTATTGTCTGTATCTTCGGTTGAAAACTAGCTTCCCGTGCATAACAATCTTTCTGGTATTCCAGATAATCACTAGCTGGTCGGTTTTCACCAAAAAACGTCCCACCAGCACAATCATCTACAAATTTTACAAAATCTATAACACCGTTAGGCATTTTCTTTTTACGTACTAATAACGGCATTCCGATGATCTCTGCGGCAGTTTTTCCTGCATAATCCACACCTACTCGATCGCCCAATGTAGCAACTGTTTGATCGATATGCAGTTCCCCATCAACCGAGTTCTTGCCAGCTACAAAGGCAGATTCTTGCGTCAGTTGTCCAGCTTCATCCTTAGAAACCACCTGAATACTACAACTCATTGTGTCAGTAAAAAAACCATACTCGGGTAAATCCTCTGCTTTGGATATAACTACAAAGTTATAGTCCTCTAGCTGCCCCGTCCTATTTAATTCCTCTAGTCGGTAACTGTTTGTAACTTCCGCTTCAGTTCTGGCTCTCATTACTGGATTATCCGAGGCGTAGCTCAAACTATTTGCTTGAATACTATCTAAACGCTGTCCATACTGGTGAATTTTACCTTCACTGCTAACATGTAGTGGCAATGGCTTCATAACATGCCCAGTTTTTATCGTCCGCTCAATTACATCTGTACTTACGTTTGACTCTACAACTCTTCTAGCCTGATCATTGCCAACCGTAGCTAATCGAAGTGCATCATATAACGACTCTACAGATTTCTCGGTGCTATCTGAATCTATTTCTAGTGCAGCGCCAAGTGCTACCGAGCCGATTAGATGGGCGGCTTTTTCCTTAGCCCGTATATCTTCATGCAATTCAGTTACAAGAATTACTTCAGGTACAAAATCCGGTGGAACTATACACTCAATACATTCTTGTTGCCACAGTTCAATATCTTGTTCTGTGTCTATAATTTGGCCTACTCTACTCATACTATTACCCTTTTTAGCTAGAGAGCAAAAGGGGGCAATAAATCACCTGCTTCTGCTCGGAAGTCTTATATTCATGTATCTGGCTTAGATAGTAACTAGCGTCCTATCCTTACAGTTGCGGCACAGCTCACGATTCTCACGCGATTCCATCTTGTATTGTTAAGTAATATTATTCTACATCAAAAAGCTTTTGTATGTGAAGCAATTGCAGTGTAGAATTTGCACCATATGCAAACAGTAAATCCATTCTCCAC
>JAGQMX010000063.1 GCA_020428425.1 Candidatus Saccharimonadota bacterium
GTCCCCTTTTGTGTTGGCACCAGTTACAGTACACGCGGAGGAATTTAATCTTCAACCTAGTCTTTGTGGTGGCGTAGACGGTCAATTTTTAAATGCTGATGGATCTTGTGAAAATAATCAAGAAGCTGGCCAACAAGTAAACGATACAGTTAAGTTGGGATTAAATCTATTTAGTGCTATTGTCGGTATTATAGCCGTTGTTATGATCATCGTCGGTGGTGTTAAATACATAACCTCTCAAGGTGAGAGTTCGAATGTTACTGCCGCTAAAAATACAATCTTGTATGCTGTAGTAGGATTAGTCGTAGTTGCATTATCTCAGGTAATTGTAAGGTTCGTACTAAGTCGTTTCATTACAAATTAGTAGTTGGTAATATACTCTAGCAAATAAGCACCCCAAGTGGGGTGCTTATATTTCAATTAGATTTATCTTTAATAATATTCAGTGATCAGTAATTGTTGAAGACTCTTAAAGAACTTGAATCTTCTTGACGGTATCTTGTTTCAACTTAGTAAAGCTAATAGTTAGAACGCCGTCTTTGAGCACTGCTTCAATTTCTTCTTCTTTAACTGGAACAGGAAGTGTAATGCTCCGTGAGAATTCACCCCAGTAACATTCTTGTACGAAATAGTTTTCTACGTCTTCTTCGTTACCGGCAGAAAGTGTTCCGCGGATACTTAGAGTGTTGTCGGCTATACTCACATCTAGTTCACTTTTGTTTACCCCTGCAGTACGGGCTTTTACTACTAGTTTTTCTTTAGTTTCATAAACGTCAACTGCTAGTTGACCAGGTACTGTCTCTTCTTCATCCCATTCTTCAGCTGCTTCAATTGCTTGAGCTGCTGGTTCTGGATCAGCTTTGGGTGTTGGTTCGTCATCACCTAGAAAAGCTGCAGTAAGCTCATCTTCCATCAATAGATCTTCATCGCGGTCGCGTCGCGCCATAGTTGTTACCCTCCAGGTACTAATTGTCTTTTTATAATAGCATTTTTATCTTAAAAGTAGTATAACTTAGCTAAATAGAGGCATCAACCCCATAAGGACTATTTACAACATTATATGTACAACATGAATATGCTTGAATCTGTTATTTCAATCTTTGCACCCCATACTTGTATTTCCTGCGGGTTTGAAGGCGAAATTCTTTGTAAACAATGTTGGCCTAAGTTAGGAGCATCGCCAGAGAGTTGCTATATATGCCATAAAACTACAATAGGTAATTCTATTTGTGATTATTGTAGTGCTGAAACTAATTTAGATCAGCTTTGGGTCCGTAGTAGTTATGGTGCGGTGCCTAAAGAATTAATACGACTACTTAAGTTTAACCGTGCTAAGTCAGTGTCCGCTACTTTGGCAGTAGCCTTAACAGAAATTATTCCAACAAACTACCAAGGGACTATAGTTCCGATACCGACAGCTAGCTCTAGAAGACGTTTGCGAGGTTATGATCAAGCGGTGTTAATAGCAAAGGAACTTTCTAGGCTTACTTCCTTGCCTTATTCCCCGCTACTTATTCGAAAAGGACAATCACGGCAAGTTGGTACCCAAAAAGCAGATAGGGCTAGGCAGATGGCCGATGCTTTTCGGATTAGGAGAACTAGTAAAACAGATATAGCCCAGGTGTTGCTGG
This sequence comes from Candidatus Saccharimonadota bacterium, assembly GCA_020428425.1. Taxonomy (GTDB): domain Bacteria; phylum Patescibacteriota; class Saccharimonadia; order Saccharimonadales; family AWTP1-31; genus JAGQMX01. The sequence goes on from JAGQMX010000063.1 coordinate 1,632, forward strand.
TCGATGATGTTTTGACAACCGGCTCAACCCTGGAAGCTGCCGCTAAGATACTAAAGCATGCAGCAATAAAAAGAGTTGACGCCGCAGTCTTTGCTCGGGCTTAACATTATCTATCTAAGCATCTTTAGTTCTTTTGCTTTTTGATGGAAATCTGTATTGTTAGCTAAGTTTTTATGGAAATCGGACATATAAAAATCTTTTAATATCGTTGACCATAGTTGTTCGTTAGCTTGAATATCTGGATCATTTACCAAGTGACGGGGGTATGTATATACCGGTTGTGGGCATATATAATACCAAGAGCCACGAATGTCAGCATCAACAAGTGGCTCACCAAAGGGATCATCTTTCTGCCATTCGTCCACAGAACCTAGGATTGCTTTATCTGGGTAGCCAACTAATATGCCAAATGCAATGTGACTCAGATTATCTTTACTGAAATGTTTAAACCGTTCATCCTGTTTAAGTTTTACTCGCATCGCATTAACTAGCTGATTACCCGTTAGTTTTTGATTAATAATTTCAGCTTCCCTACCTTCTAAAAGCTTAGTGTTGTTCAGGACGAATTCCAGTCCTTGGGTTATTATTAGGTCGTAGGTTCCATAGTTTTCTTTCGAGATAGAATTATTAACTTTAGCTTTAGCAAAGTATATATCTGTGATAGATTGTAGGACTTTAATGGAGTATCTTATCTCTTCAATCCAACCAGATAGTAGTTTTTTGTCATCGTGGTAGAAAACACCATCGCAGTAGGCGCGTGCTCCACTTAGGGTTAACACTGTATTTGGTGTAACCCAATAGGCCAAAGTAGCTGGATCAGTTTTTTTTGCAGGGCTGAGAGTATTTTTATAGCAGTTTGAGCATTAGGTTGATTCATGTCATCAAGTATAGCTGTTTGGTTATTAACTTTGTACCCTTTTAGGTACGAAAATTTCGTGAATACAATAACAATGAGTAAATGGCAGGAAAAGTATCGGAATAATAATTAATAAGTTAACAATCTATCTGGCGGAGAGGGTGGGATTCGAACCCACGGTACCGTTGCCGGCACGCCTGTTTTCAAGACAGGTACCTTCGACCACTCGGCCACCTCTCCATGAGATGTGTGTATTAAATTAGTTATCTGGCGGAGGAGGAGGGATTCGAACCCTCGCTGGAACTTGCGCCCCACTAACGATTTAGCA
>JAGQMX010000064.1 GCA_020428425.1 Candidatus Saccharimonadota bacterium
TAGCACCGCCACCCTGGCTACCGAATCCAGGTGATTTCACATCGATAAACGAGTAGTCACCACTAGATTGTAGATATATTTTTCCGGTACAATTGAGACTACGATATGTACCTGGAGTAAGTGCACCACAAGCCGAACTGGTAAGCGCGCCTCTTGGGCCAACTTGTGAGATATTTGGAACTCCTCCACCAGAAGGAGCGGGCTTATTAAAAACTACTGAACTTGCCCCAGACGCTGTATTGTCTCCTGATTTAATAGATGCATTTGTGGAAATTACACCCAGCTCGGGCTCTATAGCTACGCTTGAAGTAGCGGCGGAGGCAAATATTAAATACATAAGTCCGATCAACACAAAAACTACAGGGAAGATTACTGCTTTGCGTGTCTTAAGTCTTGTTATTCTGGATTTATTCATAGGGTTACATGTATTGTATAATACTTAACCTTTATTGGTCAGGTCTTTGCTTTTATATAAAAAGCTCATTAGCATATTAGCAAAATCTAAATATAGTTCTAACAACCTCCACTATAACCCTCCAGTACTCATATAGTTAACACAGTGCGAATCTGTCAACGACTTTTGTGGCGAGTATGCCCTGACGTCAAGGAATTTATAAATTTACATTCCTAAATTAGGGTTACCATTCTTGCCCCCACGGGCGAGGGCAACATAACGCTCGTGTCAAAGAGTAAACGTCCGTATATAATGTTACCTACCTTTAAATACCTAGGGAGTAGGAGGGTTTGGCATCATGAAGCTACAAACAATACCTAAAATAACTCATAAACAAACTGAAATACTAGATCTAATATATACCCATAGATTCTTAAACAGAATACAAATACAAGCATTCCTAAAACATAAAGATAAAAAGACTATTAACCTATGGTTAAAAGATCTAAGACAAAAAGATTATATAAACTGGATATACAATAAACATCACTTTGCAGAGAAAACTAAACCAGCTATCTACTATAGTAGGTATCAATGGGATAAGGCACTTACATAATATGGGTTTTCATGAAGACAAAGAGATTAACAAGCGCTACCGTGAGCATAAGCGTAGCCAAGGATTTATTGACCGTAGCTTGGCTATTGCTGATATCTGCATTAGTCTTGATGCTGCACGAACTGTAGATAACGAGGATACCTACCTAGAACCTGGGATTTCCTACTTTTATGAAACTGAAGCCGATTACTTAAGCGATAGTTATTACCACTTTCTGGCCGACAATGAGCTGATTCAACCAAACCTCTGCTTTAATAAAGCCATTCATGAAGGACATGAAGAGCCCAAGGTAGTTATTAGCTACTTGTTGGAGATATTCGATGCTACCCTTCCACGCTACCGGCTACGAAATAGATTAAAGAAGTATGTTGAATACTTCGATGAAGAAATGGACGAGTGGGAGGAACAGACTTATGGCGATCCACAACCAACTATCTTGCTGGTCTGCACTACGCTAACAGACTTGATCTATGCTAAACGACGAACTAGAGGGCTTATGGCAGATATATGGGAGTATGAAAATGAGGACAGGCCACAAATACAATTTACTACCTTTGAGGAGCTAAAAGAACATGGCGTGCCTGCCGAGATTTGGGAGGATGCGTAAATTGGAATTATGTGCCGTTTAAGGTCGCACTCAGATCTATCACTTACTGTTTAGGCATTTCTATCTTTAGGTCACTCGATTACCCCAATACTAAGACAAGCAAGTGGCGCTCACCATACGAACCTCCACGAAACTTTGCACAATATTTCGGGGGGGGGTACAATAGAAGTAACGCTAAAGCTTTAAAAAGGAAATACATACTATGAAGATTAAACAAAAATATTTACTGGGATTCTCAGCATTCGTTTTGAGTCTTGGAGTAGCTACTATTCTTGGTAGCGGTAGCGCTAAGGCAGCAACGCTCAATGTTAGTGGAAGCTGTACAATTTCTGATGCTATTGATTCGGTAAATGCTGGGTCTGACCAAGCCAGCTGTGGGGGTACAGCATATGGTACAAACGACACTATTAACATTCCTGCGGGGACGCTTACACTAAATACTGATCTACCACAAATTACTGAATCTGTGACGGTGCAGGGTGCGGGTATGAACGATACTATTATTGATGGCGATGCAAGCCAATATCGACTTTTTAGGGCTCAGGGGGTGGATATTAAGATTTCGGACATGAAGATACAGGCATATGAGCAATATGCGCTTTTGGCAGAAAACTGTAATGTTATCCTTGAGAACTTAGATATAAATGCTGAAAACTCTACGAACCAGTGGTCAAACTTAATGATCATGAATGACTCCCCGAATACATTCACACTTTTTACAAACAACCTCTACATACATGACATCGACTATAGTGAGTCTATTGTTTATGGTATGCTCGTTAATCAAAACGGTGGCGGTACCTTGAATAGTGTAATCAATAACACAACTCTCTCTAACATAAATAACTCAACAGGTACAGTTAATGGTTTCGCATTAGGCGTAGGTTTGCAAGGCAATACTCCTGGAAATACTGGTACGGTAAACGCCACGGTAACTAATACCACCATACATAATGTAACAGCTGCCAATATTGCGGCACCATTCGTCGGTGGTGCACTTGCGGCGGGTGGTGATGCAAATACAAACATGACGATCTACAACGTTACTATTACAGGAATGCGGGGTATTACAGGTAACGCCTTCCCGCTCACAGGTGTAAAGTCAGCAGCTTTTTACGCAGTTACAGCTGGTTTAACAAGTGGCGATACTGCCGATGCAAACATTAACGTAGGCAATAGCCTTTTAGCGGATAACCTTAGCGATGGAGTGTCATCTAATTGCGAAGTTGCCGATCTTACCTCAGGCTTCAGTGGGGCAGGAACTGGGAATGCTACCGTAACGTCGCTAGACTACAATATGTCCGATGACGGATCGTGTGTAAACTTCACTCAGTCACATGATCAACAAAACGTAAGCAACATTCTCTCCACCCTTGGCCCACTCATAAACAACGGTGGTGCTGTCCCAACTCGTGCTCTCCTTCCCGGCTCACCAGCTATCTCCACCGGTGGTGCTGTTCTAGGAGTTACTACAGACGCTCGTGGTGTCTCTCGGCCAAGTACCAACCCATCAATTGGTGCTTATCAATATGTTGCAGGAGTATCTACTACAAGTCCAGACGTCGATACAGTCAGTGCAAATGGCACGTTGGCTGATACCGGTCAAAATGTTCAGCTTATAACCCTACTTGCATGTAGTTTAATTTTGCTTGCGACGGTCTCTTCGAAACGATTAGTTAAAACATCGAAATACAAAGATTAGACAACCATTTACTAAAATTGCTCAAGTTGGAGAAATCAAGGATACAAATATATTGTCGTTCTTATGGATAGTAAAATGCCGACTTCTTTCGCTGATGATGTACATGGGATTTTCGAGATTGCAACAGCAAGAGTATTCTTACTAATTCCAATTAGTAATGTTAAACTTTAATCATGCCTAAAAGTGACAAAGAAATCAGGAAAAGTATCAATAAATACGAAGAGTCTTTGCCTGATTCCCAGCGTAATCCAAATGCCAAAAAAGATATTGAGCAGCTTATTGAACGTGCCGCGCAGCCGCTTTCATCAAAACCGGGAAAGCCGCGACGTCCCGGTAGTTATACCGGAAGACAAACTCGTTCACATAAAGCTGAAGATACTTCGGACTCACACAGTGATACGTCCCATCAATAGAGCGTTTAAGTTGCCCCCAAAAACCCTCTATAGTATTGGTGTGGACTCCTGACTTCACATACTCTAACTTGCTATGATTTACGAACTCATGGGTAAAGTCACGCTTTACTCTAGAGTAGATTCGGCTATCGTCAGTGTGAAGTGTAGAACCAGCAGTAATGTTATCTCGTAGAAATGGAAGGGTTACTGTTGCATCAGCTTGTTCGGTAGTAAAAGCTTTAACCTTACCCCAGCCTTTTTTCTT
>JAGQMX010000065.1 GCA_020428425.1 Candidatus Saccharimonadota bacterium
TCGCCGGTTCGAATCCGGTCGGGCCCGCCAAGCGTAAGCATACTAAAGTCTCTCAACATGGGAGACTTTTTGTTACAATTTATACATGTCTAAGAATAAAAGGTATAAATCACCAAAACCCAGACCTGGGGCTTGGTTCACCCCAGTTCGTGGTAGTTACTTACCAGTTAGGCCTGCTGGATGGTTAACCTACATACCCTTTCTATGGTATTTACTTTTTACATTAATCCTAGGAATACAAAAAGCAGCATCTCTAATTTCGGCCGTATTATTCATAGGAGTAAACTGGATAGTCGCTACGACGATAATGACATATATAGCTAAGAAGAATAGCTAGAATACTATAAATAACTATTGTCCTATGTCATGAAATAAGAGAATTTAAGATTGACAAGTATTATCGAAGTGAAATAATTAAGCTATGAAGCACATAGTAGTTGGAATATTTGCTCACCCCGACGATGAAGCTTTTGGACCTGGTGGTACCTTTGCGCTGTATGCCAAACAAGGAACACCAACCTATATAATTACCGCAACTGATGGGGTTCTTGGGGGTGACGGTGTAGATATTACTGAGGTGCGACATAAAGAAGCAAAAGAAGCAGCAAAAATACTCGGCGTTTCCGGACAATATATGCTTGGGTTTTCTGATGGGAGTATATCTAATAACAGATACCAAGACGTACTGAGTAAAATAGTTGCGCAACTCCAAGAAATCCTAAAAGATGATAAATATACAGCGACATTTATTACATTCGATAGAACTGGCATAACCGGTCACTTAGACCATATCGCCATCAGCATGATAACTACTTATCTCTACCAACACCTCAAAGAATACCTGCCAAACATCAAAGAAGCAGAACTCCATTATTATTGCCTTTCAACAGAACAACGGCCCAAGTCAGATAAAGACTACTTCGTTTACTGCCCGTGCGGCTGCCCTAAAGATCAGATAGATATAACAAAGGATGTCTCTAAAGTACTAGATATTAAAAAACAGGCAATTCTTGCACACGCTTCACAAAATCCTGATGCAATACTGCAGTCTGGAGACAAAAATCTATCTACCGAACACTTCATAATATATTCTGAAGAATTCTAATAGTTATAATTCTCTACTACACCAATCTAGAAGATTGTAAATTATAGGTGAATATATAGAGTAGTTTTATTCTTGTCTTTTCGATCGTTTAAGTAACTATTAATGTCTTTGTAATTAAAAGTAATGTGGGCCGCTTTAACTTTGTCACCTTCCGGTTGAATATTTTTTACTATTTCTAGGCTATAGCCAGCATTGACCACATCAGAAACCTCGCCCTTTTCTAATTTAAATAAAGCGGCTGTAGTATTAGCAGATATATCCCTGTTAGATTTATCTATGGCGTAACCATATTCCCCGCCATTGTCCTTTGATGCAGCATCATCTGAATACTTTTTAGCAACGGCTTCAAACTTTGCGCCACTATCTAATTCTTGTTTAGCTTGATCTGCCCTTTGTTGGACAGTTGGATCTAGCACAGGCAATAATTTCTGAGCTAATAATTGCTGTCGTAGACTACGCTTGAAATCATCTACCGACCAACCCCAATATTCTTTTAAGACATCTTCAAATACCTTATCGCTACCGCCTAGACGATTCTGATTTCTAACTACTTGTATTTCAGCTTCAACTTCCTGATTACTGACCGACACACCCTTTTCTTTAGCAAGCTGTTTAATATAGGCATCATTTACTACCTTTTCTAAAGCCCGCTTCTTGAACTCTGCGAGTTGTTGCTGCCCAGATTCTACTTTAAAATCTAATTTTTGCTGATTCTGGTAATAATGAATGTAGTGCTTCAACTCAAACAGATAATTTTCATAGGCTACAAAATTTGGTCCAGCTTTGGCGACCGGAAATGGTATAACTCTGGACACTCCATATAAAAAAGAGGAGTAAGATTTCTGCTTGTATAACGAAACCATGGTAAAAGTAAAAAAAGCTAATATTGTAACTATAAACAAACTGGTAGTTATTAGCACTATCTTATGTTTTGAGTGTTGCAAGGGGTAGATATATTTTCGAGCACTAGACAGAACTTCTTCTCGGTGTTCAGACACAGTCTTATTAGTAATATTTGGAGTCTGTTGATTAAAATCCTGCTCGGTTTTAGGTTTCTTACTATACTTTTCTTTAACTTTTTTGAATGTCTTTTTCATTTATTCTTTTCTTAATTATCGTCTGAGGTTGATTCATCTAACACCTCAGCAACTATTCCTTGATCCTTTAATATTGTAGCTATTGTCTTTATTACTTTCTCTGGATGATAAACTTCATGAACAACCATATCGCCCATATAAGTTTGTATTACTATTGTACCAAATCCTAATAAAGTTGCTTGAATTCCTCTAACTTCATAATTAGTTGATTGTATTTTGGCCAGTCCAATATCTACTACACTTCTATTAAACAGACCCTTCTGGGATATTTGAATTAAACGCTGATCGGTAACAATAAATATACTATAATACCAAGCAATCCAAGCTGGCAGCATGATTAGGAAAGAAAGCACAAATCCAACTGCTAAGCCACCGAAAAAGAAGCCAAATCCCAGTTGTGGGTTGATAGCCGCTGGCAAAACACCTAACAGAGGTCCAAGGCTAGCTAAAACTAGCGCTTTACGCATAACTATCGGGTGTTTACGAAAAACGAAAAGGACATCTTCATCATCATATTGATCTTTAAAGTACTTTTCAGGAGATTTTTTGTTTTCCGACATATATATAGGGTAATGCTTTTTTAACCCCTAGTCCATAGTAAATAATAGGTTATACTATAGCGAGTAATGGTCCGGTAGCTCAGCTGGATAGAGCGCCGCCGTCCTAAGGCGGGCGTCGGGGGTTCGAATCCCTCCCGGATCACCAATTATATTGTATTATTTTTTCCTTTTCTTAGGTTGAGTGTAGTCCTCATGAGTTGTTTGGTATTCAAACAGCTCGTTCTCACTAAACCAGTGAGAAATTTCTGCTTTAGCTTCTTTGCTATCACCTGAAGCATGAATTATGTTCGGCACGCCAATTCCCTCTGCATTAGCGTGAGCAAAGCTCATATGAGCATAATCACCTCTAATAGTGCCCGGAGGAGCTTTTTGAGGCTCTGTATCACCGACCATCTTACGGACTAGACTTGCTGCGCTTAGTCCCTCTAGTACGAAGGCTACTACTGGTCCTTCCTGCATCATAGCTAGAGTTACATCAAATGCCTCTTTTCCTCGACGGGATACCATCTTACTAATAGTTTCGTAATGAACATAAAATTCATCATAATCCGGTTTTAACATCTTAGCACCAACTATTTTTAGTCCTGCTTTCTCAAACCGCATTAAAATTTCACCTATTAATCCTCGTTTTACAGCATCTGGTTTAAGTATTATCAAAGTTCGTTCCATATTTCTCCTCTTTAGCTTGTTTAGTACTTCTCTAATATTTTAACATGGCAATTATACAGCCTGTAGCCGGAAATTATTTTATTTGGAGTGTTTTTCACCATGAAACTTCTGATGTACGGCTTTTAGGTGTGGGTTGGTTACATGAGTATATATTTGGGTTGTAGCAATGTTACTGTGTCCGAGCATCTCTTGGACAGATCGAAGATCTGCCCCGTTCATTAGTAAATCAGTAGCAAAGCTATGCCGTAAGGAGTGCGGAGAGACCTTTTTAGTAATACCTGCTAGAAGTGCATATCTAGCCACTAACCGCTGGACACTCCTAGCTGTTAAGCGGTGAAAATTTCCACTAGAATCTATTTTTTTTGACCCGCTATACCTAATAAACAGTGGTTTAGCATTGTCTTTACGCTGATCGCTGTACTCTTTCAACCATTTTGCTGCTTCGGGACTAATAAAGATAGGTCGATCTTTCTGACCTTTACCCCTTACCATAAACTCCCGGCGCTTAATATTAATATGGTCTCTGTCTAATCCTACTAATTCCGATACTCGAAGGCCACTACTAAATAACAGTTCCAAGATTGCACGATCTCGTAATCCTGCTGGAGTAGCTATGTCAGGTTGATCGAAAAGCCTTTCTAACTCTTCAGGGGACAAAAATGTTACCTGTTTACGGACTGTCTTGGCTAATTCTACTTTGGTTGGACTTAGAGCTGGTATATCTCGCTTAGAACAAAACTTCAAGAAACTACGTAGAGCTATCAAGTGATAGTTCTGGGTCGTTTTTTGTAGTTCATCAGATGTATTGGTACCTAACCTGTTCAGCCAGAGTCGCCATTTTCTAACCAATTCAGTATCAATATCCGCTACTTTAATGTCACCTGCGAAATCTAGTAAACGAGTAATATAGTGATCATAATTGGCTATGGTTTTCTGAGAACGGTTTTGCTCAACCTCTAGATACTCCAGAAAATCAGTTTTAGCTTTGCTTAGTAACATAGCTCTATCTTACTATACAAGTATGTCAAATCTAAGGCGTAACTGTACCACAATAATCTGTGGTAGTTGTAGGTGTTACATCTAGTAACTTACAGATACTTTCTGCACTATCAAGTGTATATTCTGGAATGGTAGTAGTTCCGGAGGCATTAAGGTCAGTATTTATTCTTACTTGTACCCTCTTAAGAACATCAGCTGCTTTAGCTGTTACATCAATTTCTGCTTGGGCTCCAACAAGAGATGCATCTTCGTCACAGCCAAAACCTTGACTTGGGCAAACAACTACATCAGATACATTGTAGATGGATTTCATCCGTAAGTAATAGGTAGTTTGTCCAGGGATTTTGAGACCTTCGATTCTAACTGCACACTTTTTTCGTGATGCACCATTACATTTAGCGGCAACTTTAATTCCCTGATTGGCTGTTGTAGCCCCAGCGCTATACCCAATAACCCCTGTACCATTGATGGTAGGAATTAAAAAGGCAGTAAACATACCTTCTCTTAATACTGAAGGGGTTAGATTATTCACCGGCACTAGGTCTATTCTCATAACACCGACATGCTGATTTGGTGTATTCCAATCACCTGCAGGAGTAAAAGGGTTACCTGTTACGATGTTACCTGCACCATTAACAGTCTGATTTAGTATCTGATTCGCTCCATCCGCATTTTGCCAGCTGATAGTAAGATTTTCTATTGGACCTTTGTCTTTTTGTGTAATTGGCGCAATAGTTGATTTATTGGTCTGAACATTTTGATACTTCAGCTCTGGTACGTCTTTTTTCACCAAAATACATGTTGGTCTCTCATTTTCATTCACAATATCTTTAGAAAGAACTCCGTTTGGAGAGTTCTCAAAATCACCACACTTACTATAATTATCTGTATTCCCATCTATTTGATCTTGATTTACCGCTGCTTCAGCTGCATTTACCCCAGACTCAGCGGCATACAATGCTTGTGAAGCTAATTGTCTATCTAATGCTTCCCTTTGTTCTCGGCGTGCTAATTGTGCAAAGCCTGTAACGATAAGAGTTAAAACTAACATTATAATCAAAGTAACAACTATTGCTACTAGACCTTGTTCATTATTCTTCAATTGCTTAATATTCACTATGACCCTCCTTTAACTCTTCTTCTTACGGTTGACTCCAGTTGAGACGCCGCACAAAATTGCCCATTTCTTCCTCCTTTACAAGTTGATGAAGCTGTATCAAAAGTATCAGAATCAGTTATATCACCAAATACTACTTGCATACTCACAGTATACTCTGAATCATCCACATCAAACGAAAACTTAGTTAAATGCATATTTTCACCCAATAGTTGCTGTCTAGGTTTATCCGGTATTGCTGCTAAGTTGGCTATCGAACAACTATTATCTGTCTGCTCAACTGTAATACCGTGAGTTGCTCCTACGACATATTTCTTACTTCCAATACATATGGCTCTATCTATGCCTGGTATAACAGTATTGCCTTCATCAAAGAGTGGATCAGCCGCCCCATACTGAATTGATTGACTTATATCATCTAATGCTGCCCTAGTAGCATTCTGCGTCCTGGCAACTGCGGCTCCCTTATAATAATTACGTCCAATTTCAATCAACCCGTATGTACAAAGTAGCAAGACAACAGAAAAAACAGTAGTAGCGATCATTAACTCCAATATTGTAAATCCTGTCTGGTATTTTATATATTTCTTCATGGGATATCCGGAGATTTTATTCTATAAGTAAATTTTGCAGTTTGAGGTAAACCGTTTAAACCTTCCCAAGTAACATCCACTTGAAATGTATTTTTTCTGACTGTAGAAATCGTAGTTGTATAACGCCCTTTTACACATGCAGCATTAGGTGATGATTCTGAACTGGCTACTGCTTTATATTGGCCTCCCGTCCTAATAATGCAGAACTTGGCGGGATTTGGGCTTGCATTATCTAGAAACTCAGCTGTATTATCGGCAACAAAACCATTTAACTTCTCCACCGAAGTGCTAGCCAACTTCTGCCCCTCAGTTTGTTCCTGAGCCATTTGAATTTGTCTTAATGATCTATTGCTGATAGCGAATGCTCCGGTTAAGACCGTTCCAACAATAGCAATTGCTATAAGGACTTCTACAATAGTGTCGCCATTTTCAAATTTTTGTTTACGTAGCAACTTCATTATGTACAGTTCCCTTGAACCGTAAGACTTGTTGTAGCAGTTCTGCCTTGACCACCAATTTGCAATATCCCAAATTCATTTGATGTTCCACTTTTTAAACATATCCTAATTCCGTCTGGTTTATTCTTATTATTGTTATAATAGCCTGAATTAGTAGCAGTCGGGAATAGTCCAGGAACATCATCAGAGTTATTCACTCCACCTGGCTCTAGAGCTAAAAAGTCTGTACTAAGTGAGCCAGAGATGAGTTGATCTTCATCGTCAGTTTTACCCAATGAAGTAAAAAAACCTATCGAACCATATTTTTGAGCTGAACTACCATTTTGTATACTTTCAACTGTTAATCCATTTTTTAAAGTGAAAATTTCAGGATTATCAATTGCTGTAGCTTTTACATTTGCTATATCTGTTATAACTGCTCCGGAAGTGTCAACTCTCAGACCAGCAATATTGTAAACCTTAAAAGACTCTCCACTACTAAATTCAACTACTTTCCCAAGATATACACAATTTGATTCTGTACCAATTTCAGAAGAATTACCTAAAATTTCCAGCTTATCCGAACTTGGATTATCTTTACATTGTTTATTTGAAGAAGGATAGTAGCCATTAGCTACATTATTGATTACTGCCGTTATTTGCTCATTAGCATCATTTAACGCAGTGGTAAATTCAGCTTTATTTTGAGAACCACCAACTAAAGTTAATGCGCTAATCAAAATCGCACTGGATACAGCTAAAAAAATCATAGTTTCAACAATAGTAAACCCTTTGGGAAATAGCCCACGCTTCATGTCACAATTATAGCATAAGAATAACAAGTTTTAATCTATTCTCCCTATAGATAAATTAGATTCTTATACCAATCAACCAAACTGCTGCCAAACAGGACCACTATAATCGTTGCAGTCATCAAATATGGTCCAAATGGTAATTGAGTCTTCATGTTAAACCGTTTTTCTAATAACAAAGCCCCTCCTCCAATGATAGAACCCAGTACAGAAGCAATAAAAAGCACTAGAACGGCTTCTACAACGCCACCGGCTAATGCTCCTAGTAACAATGCTAGTTTTACGTCTCCCCCACCAATCCAGTTCCCTCCAGATATCTGAAATATAGCCCAAAAGAAGCCACTAATAGAAATAGCTCCAAGTAGGATACTAATCAAACCAGAGATGCCTATATTACCGAATATCAGCATTATTCCTAGTTGAACAACATAAATTCCTAATAAGCTATACACAATTTTATTTGGTAGTAACATCCATTTAATATCAAAAACTAACAGTGACATAAACCCAATCAGATAAATTAGCCAGAAACCAAATATTATCCACCCATAAAGGCTGTTAACGCTATATGGCCAAAATACGTAAGAAGATACAAACAGAAAAGCCGTCGTAACTTCTACAGCTGGATACTGCCAAGATATCGGCTTCTTACAGTACCGACACTTGCCTCGAAGAAAAAACCAGCTGAGAACAGGGATTAGATCTAGATATGAAAGTTCATGCTTACAATGGACACAGATAGACCGTCCGTTAACAACAGATAGATTAAACGTAGATCTCTTAGCTTTTTTTAACCCTATACCATAGGTATGCTTATCAGCTTCGAATAATCTATATACAAAAGCATTTACGAAACTACCGAAAGCAAGTCCAAGAAAAATAAGAATAAGGATTATCATTAAATAAGTTTACCATATTAAAACAACCCCCGGAGGAGTTGTTTATGATATTCAGGACGATTAGCTTACGCTGTGATACAACGTATAGTAGTACCCTGAGCAGTCTCGACCTTGAAAGTTACTGCAAAGTCCCTATCTCTAGAACTTGCTGTTGGAGCGCCATCAGTACATGACTGTTTAAATTGCCAACGAGCAGTTGTTTCATTTGCACTAGATAAGTTGCCATAAGCAGGAGTACTAGTAAGTTGATTTGATTTTGACGTATCATAAGATACATTATTTGTGTTAATAGTTTGACAGTTCGTAGTACTTCCATTCTTGTTTGTCACACAATCGCTTACAGCTGTTGCTAGAAGTGACGCATCGTTCTCACGTCCTCTATTTCTACTATTCCTCTGCAGCGCTGGTACAGCTAAGAACACAATTAACATTATTAGTCCTGCTATCGCTAGCACTATCAATACTTCAATTATAGTGAATCCTGATTCTCGTTGTTTTAATTTTTGTAGCATTTTATGTATGCCCCCTACATTATGGTTACGTTTATTGATAAGTTAAATATATATCTATTATGTCGATAATGCAAGCACTTTTTTACTGATTAGCCAGCTAAATTCTGACCTGCTAGACCATATATTGGCAGCAACACTGCAGCAACAATAATAAATGCAAAAATACCAATAATAACCATTAGTAGTGGTTCGATAATACTCGAAATTGTCCTAATCTGTTGATCTACCTCTTTCTCATAATAACTAGCTATTTTTTCAAGCATTGCTTCAATAGCACCAGACTGTTCACCAATCTGTAACATATTTGGTACTAATGGCAAGAAATTAGGATCACCTTGCAACGATTCAGACAAGGCTTTTCCACCTTTAACCTTATCTGCGGCTTTAGCAAGAGCAGCCTCAACGTGTACGTTAGCAATAGCATCTCCAGTGATCTTTAACATCTGGAGCAATGGTACACCACTGCCAACTAGTGTTGTTCCAGTCCTAGCAAATCGAGCCATATATAGCTTCATAAACAACGGTCCTACAGGCCATGCTCGCATTTTTAGTCTATCTATGGCAGCTCTACCCGAAGGAGTTTTGACCCAACGACCAATAAAAATAATAGTTATAATAGTAACAACTAGTACGATGTACCAAAAATCAATAATGAAGTGCGATAGAGCTAATAATGCAACGGTTACAAACGGCAAATTGGCACCTGGAAGGTCTTCATATAGAACCTCAACTTGCGGCAGTACTTTTACTATCATAAAGCCGACAACTCCAAACATTACTAGTATGACTACAGCCGGGTAAACCAATGCTCCCCGGACTTTACTAATTATTTCAGCATCTTTCTCCTGCTGATCAGCTAACCGCTCCAGAGATTTATCTAGAGTACCTGAAACTTCACCAGCAGCAACCATACTAATAAATACACTGTTAAATGCATTTGGATGCGAACCCAGAGCTTTGGAGAGGGATGAACCACCTTCTACGTCAGATATTACCTGATTAATAATAGATTTTAGCGCCTTATTTTGTGTTTGAGTTGCTACATTTCTAAGGCTCTGTACAAGAGGTAATCCTGCATTAATTAAAGTAGAAAGCTGCCTAGAAAACAAAACTTTGTCTGAAGTCTTTATCCGATTAGTAATTTTACCAAACAACCCTCCTTCAGCATCTTTAAGCTTAATACTCAAAGGCGACATTCCCTGTTGGCGAATTAGTTTTGCAGCTGCCTGCTCTGAATCAGCCGAAACCTCAGAGTGGACTTTTTCTCCAGTATCGCTTTTTCTAGCAGTAAAATCAAAAGTTAACATATTATGTTCTCATCAACCTATCTAATTCATCAATATCTACCGCATAGTTCCTAGCTTCCTCATAAGTAATCGTTCCATTATGTATTAAGCTAACCAGCGTCTTATCCATAGACTGCATACCAAATTCAGCACCAGTCTGAATCACCGCTTCAAGCTGGTGACTCTTTCCTTCCCTTATAATATTCCTAACAGCAGGCGTAGCAATAAGAATTTCTGCCGAGGCCACCCTACCACCACCAATTGATGGGATTAATCGCTGCGAACATATAGACATTAATATATTTGCTAGCTGTGAGCGAATCTGGGGCTGCTGGTGAGGCGGGAAGACATCAATCATACGATCGATACTCTGGGCTGCACTGTTGGTGTGTAGCGTCGCAAACACTAAGTGTCCAGTTTCAGCAATGGTAATTGCCGAGCTAATAGTTTCAAGATCACGCATTTCTCCAATTAGTACAACATCAGGATCTTGACGAAGACTTGATCTTAGAGCCGCTGAGAAAGAATAGGTATCATAGTGCACTTCACGCTGTACAATAACTGACTTAATAGATTTATGAGTAAATTCAATTGGATCTTCAATAGTTACTATATGAGTTGCTCGCTCGTGATTAATTTTATTTACTAATGCTGCCAATGAAGTTGACTTACCAGACCCAGTTGGTCCTGTAACTAGTACCAATCCTCTGGGGTAATCAGCAAATTTATTAACTATTGCAGGTAGTCCTAACTGTTCAATACTTAGGATTTCATTAGGAATTAACCGTAGCGCAGCTGCTAAATTGCCTCTTTCATGGAAGGCATTTACCCTGAATCGTCCAAGATCACCAAAGGCAAATGAAAAGTCAAACTCTTTATCTTTTAGAAGTATCTGTTTCTGATCCTCATCTAATATTGCAAAAATTAAGGCTTCAATAGTTTCTTCAGTTAAAGGATCAGAGCCAGTAACAGGAGTTAATGCTCCGTCAATACGCAACATCGGTGGTAAACTAACTTGCAAGTGAAGGTCAGATGCTTTCTTTTTTATAACTTCTTCTAGTAATATTTCTATTCTTGGTTGCATTTATTTGTGCCCTTTATCCCTTATGCGCTATCTGCGGCTGCTACCCTGTTGACTTCCGCCAAAGTTGTCTGCCCGGTTAAAGCTTTTAAATATCCATCTTCCCGCATGGTTATCATCCCCTCAGCTATTGCCTGTCTTTGAATTTCAGCACTAGTTGAACGTTTGAGTATTAAATTCTGAATGTTTTCACTAATTCCGAATACTTCGTATAGCCCCATTCTACCTTTATACCCACCGGGTGTTTCGGGAGCATCATTGCCCTTGAATAAAGTATAAGCTTTTTGGCCCCTAAGTGGCAAGTTATCGTAGCCAAGATCATCTTTTGCTTTAGCTCTTTCAGCTGCTGACCCCGGTAAAAGCTTACCGAGCGTAGCATTAATGGCTGCAGTTTCAGCAGCGTTCGACTGGTAACTTGTTCGTTCATCACTAGTTCTACGTACTAATCGTTGACCAATAACCGTATGAACAGTACTAGCAATCAAGAAAGGTTCAATACCCATATCCAGCAACCTAGGCAAAATACCAGCGGCTGAGTTGGTGTGTAGCGTACTGAATACTAAGTGACCTGTTAGCGCTGCTTGCACCGCCAATTGAGCGGTTTCTTTATCTCTAATTTCCCCAACCATCACAATATTTGGATCTTGACGCAAGATAGATCGTAGACCGTTGGCAAAAGTTAGCCCTACATCGGCATTAACCTGAATTTGGTT
>JAGQMX010000066.1 GCA_020428425.1 Candidatus Saccharimonadota bacterium
CACCCCCTGAAGCACTAGAATTACTTTGTTTACTAGCACAACTAGATACCGTCCGGGTTTCTGGCTCTACAGCTAATGTACCAGTACTTGCTTGGCTAATAAGTAATAGGCTCGTGCCAATAACAGCGATAACAATAACGACTAGTAGTTTCTGCCTACGCTTTGCCCATTTAGCAAACTTAGATAGTTTGTTACTGCTATCTTTATTTACTCTCCACATATGCCCCTAGTTTAGCATAAGCCACTCGACTAAACGCTAAGAGAAAGACTATTCCAGCTATGGCAAATATTGCCTGTGTATTCTGCCCAGTATCAGCTAACCCATCAGTTGTAGCCAACCCTACTGGGTCTACTATAGTACCATTAGCTTCATTGTCTTGGTCTAGTACTCCTCCGTCTGTTATGTCATAGGTAAGGGTTAGTACTGAACTACCTTGGTAGGTAGTTCTAATAATAGATGCATTGTCTATGTCAGTGAAGGTTTGGTTAGTGGTGTTGTACTTTCTAGCTTGGTAGTCACTAGCATCTCCTGGTAGGTCATAGTATAGAGTTACTGTTTCTGTATTACCTAGTGTCGTATCGAATTGGAAGCTAGTAAGACCTGCAGGATAGTTTAGTGTTCCGTCAGTAGCAACAGAAGAAGGATTAACTGCCGATACACTAGCATTAGTAACTGTGTCAGGTAGAGACAGTGTTACTGTCTTACCTTTGACTGGTTCAGGATAGGTTAGGGCTTGTTTGTTGGCTGTGCTGTTGGAGTTAGAGTTGTTGCCGCAAACTGAATCATCATAAGTAACTGTAACCTCAGGAGAATCTGCAGAATAATCACCATTCGACAAACTATCATTATTATCAATTGCCAAAACTACTAGCATGTTGTTTATATCGGACCCATTGTAGCCACTAAGGTCGAACTGAGCGTCAAATGTTCCAGACATAGATGCCATTCCTGGATCAAACATACCTGCAGGGTTACCTATTCCTGTACTATTTGGCATTAAGCCGCCATTAAAATTACCGCCTGCTGCAGGTGAAATTATTGGCACGGAAGTTTCTCCATCCATACTAACAAAAACTACTACACCATCCGATCCAGAATCAGCTGTAAGCCTAGATGCATCAAACGTCACTCTAAGCGATGTCAATGAGGCAGTTGAACAGACCTCACTGGGAGCGGTAAATTCACGACCAACGACTTGAATATTACCCGCAGAAACAACTAAAGGCTGTCCTGCGGACGTAGTGCTACTCATTGTTGTTCCGCCCATGTCGCCAAAAGAATTAGGTGGAGATGAACCTCCTAGTGGTATATCCTGAATACTCACTGCATCACTACTACCTGTTGAATAGAAAGTTGTGCTGGCACTCGCAGCCTGAGTTTTATTAGGTGTGTTTATTGATAAAGCTACTATTGTAGCCATTAACCCCAACATAAAGTAAAGACTAGTTTTTGTTATACTTTTTATTTTTATCATGATCAAGCTTATTATAGCATAAGATCATTAAGCAATAACAATCCAATATAAGGCTACTGGCTATAGGGTTAGTTGGAATAAGAAATTCATAAAAAGAACCTCTGATATATCAGAGGCTTTTTGCATTAGTAATATGGTACACCCGGAGGGATTCGAACCCCCGACCCTCTGTTCCGAAGACAGATGCTCTAATCCGCTGAGCTACGGGTGCATATTGTTATATCAACTAAATATTCAAGGAATAGATAATTACTAACAGAGGTGATTATACCCTTATTCTACTAATCATTCAACTTAATTACTTTTCTTAGAGCTACTATCTTGACTGTCTTTACTATCCTGAGGTTTTAATAGTTTAGGCTTTTTATTCGCCTCAGCTTGGTCAATCGATTTACTAAGGATGTCGATAAC
Organism: Candidatus Saccharimonadota bacterium; assembly: GCA_020428425.1. Taxonomy (GTDB): domain Bacteria; phylum Patescibacteriota; class Saccharimonadia; order Saccharimonadales; family AWTP1-31; genus JAGQMX01. The sequence goes on from JAGQMX010000066.1 coordinate 1,887, forward strand.
CGACTTTGCATGGTCCCGGCTCATACCAATCCGTGATACAGCCAAGGGTTGTTGGCCGTTTCCTGCGCTTTGCATGAAGTTCATTACCACCCCAAAGTCGTTCACCATGACATGTACCATATCGGTATAAACTACTCTTAGATCAACCGGCATCATCATAGCTATAGGTTGGTTTAATTCAAAGACATTAGCCGAGCCAGTAGTTGGAATACCATTGTCTAGATAGCCAGCTAACTCCCAGTATTTGTCAGCTTCAGAATCTTTTATCTCTAGGTAGCTAAGCAAGGTTGCTAGGGTATCTTCAGCTGGTCGTAATTCCCCCTGCTCTATTTGTTTGAACTTGGCCTCACTTATTTCAAT
>JAGQMX010000067.1 GCA_020428425.1 Candidatus Saccharimonadota bacterium
TAATCAAATACTTTCATAATCCCAAGACAATTACCCGTTCATTATGATGTAATATTACCATAATAAATATGTAAAATATATGTTTATGCTTCCAATCAAAAATGTGTAAATTATATTCTTATTTACTACACAACTTCCAGATAGCTTTTACTAGCACTCTTGACTATTGAGTGCTAGTTATCTATAATAAAAGTACGGGGCCGTATGTGGCCGTATGTGCTCTCCGCCACGTTAAACAATAACGAAAGGAGAATATATTATGAGCAATCTAATAAGATGGGACCCTTTTGCGGAATTAAACTCTCTGCAAAAACAATTTTTTGGCGATGATTTCATGTCATCCTTTAAAGGTGTAAATATACCTACAACTGATGTTTACACCAAAGGTAATCTACTTCAAGTAGAAGCACACTTACCAAATTTTGAACAAAAGGATGTGGATATACAGATCGATGGCAATGCGCTTGTAATTAATGCCGAGCGCCATGAGAAAGAAGAAGATAAGGATAAAAAATATGTAATTAGAGAGAGTTCTAGTAGCTTCTACCGTCGCGTTGCACTTCCTGAACGTGCCGATACTGACAAAATTTCTGCACATTTGGACGATGGTGTCCTAAAAGTCAATATTCCTCTAGAACCACTTCCTGAGCCAAAAAAAATAACAGTGAAGAGTAAACAGAAAAAATAACAATATATACGTGGCGTAATTAAAGAGGTTCATTAGAGCCTCTTTAATCTTAAAAATATAATAATTTCTCAGTGACTACTTTACTTCACCCATGTATCTTTCAGGGCTACAAATTTTACATTCAGAGATAGACACACTATCCACAACTGTATAATATATACTTAGTAGTTATGGTAAAAAGTAAATTTACATACAATACAGATAAATTAGCCAATATTGTTGGTAAACGAAATCTATTATTCATATTTATGGTAGTGATTGTAGGAATCTTTACGATAGTATATAGCCAAGCATCATTAGTTACATCAGTCTCTTTTGAAGCTGAATCAAATACACCGAATGGTAATGCAGCCATAGAAAATATTGCATCAGCTTCAAATGGTAAAGTGGTAAAATTTGGTCTAGCAACACAGCCTTCAACTGATGATTTATTAAACAATTTTTTTCCAATCGGAACATTTATCTCACCTGACTATGATTTTATAAAATGGAAAAATCGAGGTGTAAATACTATTGTTGAACCACCTCAAGGAACTACGCCTGGACCTTGGGCCTCTAAAGCTGCGGAATATGGTCTTCGTGTAATAGCTCCTCAAGTAGCTGGCTCTCCGGGAAATGTAATTGCCTGGAATCACCCCGACGAACCCGATGGGATATATTCACAACGCCCGTATACTGAAATCCAACAAAATTACAACTCCTGGAAAGCTATCAATCCAGATATGCCTGTCTATATAAATTTTATTGGCGACCTAAACCAGTATGACAAAACAACTGGTGAAGGTGGTGCAAACTGGTATAAAAAGTATATAGCCGGAGCCGATTGGATATCTGCTGATACTTATCCGGTAAATCAAGGGCGAGATTTAACGTCTGTGGGTATTATGATAGATAAACTACGCAGCTGGTCTGGCGATAAACCAGTATTCGCATTCATAGAATCATCTGACTATAATAGTAGCGATAGTAATCCTGGTCCTAATCCCGCACAATTAAGAGCACAAATATGGAGTGCAATTATCCATGGTGTAAGAGGTTATTGGTATTTTGCACCACGTGTAACTCCATACTTTGCATTCGACACTACACCAAGTGATGTAGCCGATGAGATGACCATACAAAACAACTTGGTAACAAGCTTAACATCAGTACTTCAACAAGGCGATATAAATCCAACTAGCCTTAATGCAACTGTGCCTAGCGGTTTTGAAGTTGGTTGGCGAAATCATTCATCTGGTAAGTATTTTTTTGTTCTGAACTTGACTAACTCTACTAAGAATAACCAAACTATTAGTTTGAATGGAATTGGATCTACCAGCACAGCCAGCGTATATCAAGAAAATCGCAATGTACCCATTATCGACAATAAGTTCACCGATAATTTTGCGCCATATAGCGTACATATATATAGAATAAACTAACAACTAAATCAGGACTCTAGCCAAGATCGTGCTTCGTCTTGTTCGTCTAACCCAAATATTTTTTCTTCGGTTTTTGTAAAAGGCGACATCATATTTACAGCCATTCGAATCCATTCTTTATCACTTACAACTGCCAGCTTCTTTACGCCAGAATAGGAGTTAAATCCAAACTTCATGTCTTTGCCTATTGCCCTCGCTGTCTCTCCCTTAAATCCTTTATCGACTAGCATCAAATTAACATAACCGTACTCTTTGATTGCTTTATCTATAGTGGGAGTTAAAACTGCATAGTCATCTATCTGAAGTTTACCTTCTACATTAAAAATAATATTCTGCTTGTTCTGTTTTACTAATTTGATCATATATTCTCCATTTTTACATCCTAATTATATCAAAAATAAGCCTGAAAACGGCTCAATAATTCGAAGCTACAGTGTTTGTAATTCGTTATAGATATATTAATACATATTTAAGGTAATATCGCTTTAATACAATTGTTGAGGCAAAGAAAAAAGCCCTTTCAGGCTCTAATTCCAATATTTGGTGCGGGTGAGGGGACTCTAACCCCTGGCCTCGTCCTTGGCAAGGACGCGCTCTAAACAACTGAGCTA
>JAGQMX010000003.1 GCA_020428425.1 Candidatus Saccharimonadota bacterium
CATATATTTCACCACTTGCGACAGATACTAGCTTATGAGCGAATTCAGCGTGTATTCCTCTAAGAGCACCTTTCACAGTAGATGGTGCATTTACTTGTGGTCTATCTCCAAGAGATGGTAGGCCACTGGCTGTGAAGTCAGATTCCCGGTAAAACTCCATAACAGATCCTCGATCGTCCTCAAATACTTTAAATTTAACTTGGAACAATCCTTCAATAGTGGTTTTGTCGACGGTTAGGTTAGGGTTTGTCATTACTGCCCGACTTTCGCATATTTTGCTTCAGTTTCTGTCTTCTGTGGTTTCCACCAGTTTGGATTATTTTTATACCATTCTATTGTCTGCTTTAAGCCTTCGGTAAAGTTAGTGTACTTTGGTGTCCAGCCTAGCTCCGTTCTCAGCTTACTAGAATCAATTGCGTAGCGCATATCATGACCTGGACGGTCGTTAACATGCTGGTAATCTGTAATGTCTTTGCCCATAAGTTTTAAGATAAGTTCAACTACTTCTTTATTATTCTTTTCGCCATCGGCCCCAATTAAGTAGGTTTCGCCAATCTTTCCATTTTCTAATATGGTTAGTACTCCGGATGAGTGGTCTTCAGCATGTATCCAATCTCTAACTTGCTCGCCAGTGCCATACAGTTTAGGCGTTCGTCCTTCGAGAACTTCAGTTATTTGTCTCGGAATAAACTTCTCGACGTGTTGGTACGGGCCGTAATTATTGGAGCAATTACTAATAGTTGCCTTCACTCCAAAACTGCGCACCCAAGCACGGACAAGCAGGTCTGAACCAGCTTTGGTGCTGGAGTAGGGGCTAGATGGGTTATACGGAGTTTTGTCGGTGAACTTATTGGGATCATCTAATTCTAGATCGCCATACACTTCATCGGTAGAAATATGGTGAAATCTTTTATTATGCTTACGCACCGCTTCAAGCAGGGTATAGGTTCCAACAATGTTGCTTTGTACAAAAGGCCAAGGGGACTGCAAGGAATTATCGTTATGTGATTCGGCTGCAAAGTGCACAACGGCATCTGTCTGGCTAACTAGATTATCTACAAGCTTGTTGTCGCAAATGTTGCCTTCAACTAGACTAACTCGGTTAGTGTCTAGTCCTTCAAGGTTTTGTTTATTACCAGCGTAGGTAAGGGCATCAAGAACGATTATCTGCCAATCTGGCCGCTGCTTGTAAACATAATGGACGAAGTTCGAACCAATGAATCCGGCACCTCCGGTAACAACTATTTTGTTCATATATAGCAGTATAACAAATTTTCGGTAAATTCTTGGGGTTATTTTGTAATTATTGCCGTTATATTATTTACAAGTTTTGTTAGTGAAGCCTCTGACTTTGCTTCGGCATTTAAACGCAGTATCGGTTCAGTATTACTTGGTCTAATATTTACCCAGGCGTCTTCTAACCATATCGTCAAACCATCTAGTTTATCCTGCTTGTAGTCGGAGTATTGCTTAGAAATCGTCTCCATTACTGTCTGTTTATCTTCAGTTTTAAAGTTTGTTTCAGGAATGTGATGGTACTTGGAATATTTGTTGGCTAGCTTGGACAAAGGAAGATCGCCACTAGATAGAATTTGCAGGGCTACTAGGGCTGCAATTAGACCGGAGTCTGCCATAAAGTTATCTTTAAAGTAGTAGTGACCGCTGCTTTCACCTGCAAATACAGCCCTATGTTTACGCATCTCAGCTTTTATGTAGGAGTGGCCAACTTTAGTCCGGACGGCTTTACCGCCGTTTTTATCAATAGTCTCGGGCACTACCCAACCACAGGTGGCATTGTAAAGAACTGTTGAGCTAGGGTATTTAATCAAGAAGTATTCGGCCAGCATGGCTGTCAGTACAGTTCCACTTA
>JAGQMX010000068.1 GCA_020428425.1 Candidatus Saccharimonadota bacterium
GCGTACTGAGTGCATAAGTTGTATATCTCTATTAATGTGTTTTTTAGCGAGATAGCTCAGCATACTAATAAACGGAGTTATTCCAATACCAATGGCTATGAATATCAGCGGAGTATTACTATCTTTTGGTAATACAAAATCACCCATTGGTGAGCTACATTCGATCAAATCGCCTGGCTTTAGATTAAATAATGCTTTTTTAAATGAACTACTAGGAACAGATTTTCGAGTTGTGATAGAAGCCTGTTCATCTAGCGAATCACTGGAAAGCGTGAACCAACGTTTAATTCCACGCTCATCAGGATTACTATGTTTTAGGGTTAATTCAACGAATTGACCAGGAATATAGCGTAATTTCGATTTAGGCTTGAAAATGAGTGTCCAAACACCACTAGATTGCTCAATCTTCTTTATATATTCTATATTCACTAAATACCTCTCAATCTCTCAACTGCTGCATTCTCTGGGGTATATTGGTCGTAATATCCACTCCAGAGTAAAGGGATTTTATAAGTCTAGCTATCCAGGGTTTATCTACTGTAAACACTAGAATCTTTAGATTATGCCTTTTAGCGAGATAATAGGTCAACGGATTCAGTGTCCAGAAATTTATATCTATACCGTCAAATTTGTAGACCCGAGCTGCATTTATGGCGTCAAATGAATTGCGATGCTCAAGTACGTACAAAGGAATATCACTTTGATATTTGCTAAATGCAAAGAGTTCATGATGGTTAAAAGATATAACAGTGAACCTATTTTTGTCTGGATGATCTCCTAAAACATCATGAAGTTCATCAGCCCACTGGGATCCTTTGGCCTCTATTACTACCGGAGTTTTTCCACAAGCTTTCAAAGCATCTTCTAAACTTGGTATCTTATGACCGGACAAGCTGACAATTTTGGATATTTCTGAGTAGGTAAGAGCTGAAACTTTTTCGTTTATTCCGTGTGTTCGTTCCAGGGTAGAGTCATGACACAGTACTAGTTGTTTGTCTTTAGTTAGTCTTACGTCAAACTCAATTGCATCAACCCCAGCTTTTTTGGCTGCTAGGATACTGGAGATTGTATTTTCCGCGGTTATACTAGCGGCCCCGCGATGGCCGATAATTTTCATAAGTATATTATATCCAATAAAAGCAATACTGTCTGTAATAAACTATAAATATCTATTTTTTAGTTTGGTCAGCTTGATCTATAATAGAGGGTGATAACCATAATTAATCAATATTGAACAATACAGGAGTATAAATGACCATGACCGATTTTAATCAAGCACTAGATTCTGGAAAAATATCTGAAGGACTAATTAATGTGGTAGTTGAAATACCCACAGGCAGTAATCTGAAAGTCGAATGGAATCGTAAGAAAAAGATATTCGAACTCGACCGGATTGAACCAGCCATCTTTCAGAAACCATGTAACTATGGGTTTATACCTCAAACCCTAGACGAAGATGGCGATGAGCTTGATGTGCTGCTTATTTGCAATCAGGCAATACCTACAGGCGTAGTGGTCGAAGCAAGAATAATTGGAATTATGAACTTTGAAGATGATGGTGAAATGGATCATAAAGTTGTAGCAGTCCCAGACGATGATCGTGAACTTGGTAGTGAAGTTAAAGCGCTTAGCGATCTACCAGAACAATTAGTTAAACAACTGGAGTATCATTTTACTCATTACAAAGATCTGAAAAAGCCTGGTTCAACTACCGTCCAAGGTTGGGGTGACACTGAAAGTGCCAAAACTACAATTGATGAATGTCGAAAACGCTGGAATAGTGAGTCAAAATAGCCAGTTAATCGTTGCCAGTAGTCAGTATTTCAGTTATGCTTAGTGTATAAAATAGTTAAATAGCAGGGTGAGGTTATGAAAACACGAATAGCGATCAATGGATTTGGTAGGATTGGTAGAAACGCATTTAAAGTAGCATTTGAACGTGCAGATCTAGAAATAGTTGCAATTAATGACCTGACTGATACCAAAACTCTTGCACACCTCTTAAAATATGACAGCAACTACGGCACCTATGAAAACTCTGTTTCGTTTGATGATTCTAATATTATTGTCAGCAAAAAGCCGATAAAAGTATTATCCGAGAAAGATCCTGCTCTATTACCTTGGAAAGAACTTGATATAGATATCGTTATTGAATCGACTGGTTTTTTCGTTGATCCAGCTAAAGCTAAAGCTCATATTGATGCCGGCGCTAAAAAGGTTGTTCTCTCTGGACCTGCCAAAGGCGAAGGTGCTACTACCA
>JAGQMX010000069.1 GCA_020428425.1 Candidatus Saccharimonadota bacterium
CATCACCAGCTGGTGCAAAAAACTTTAGTTGGACGGCAGCTTTAGTGATTGATTTGATATTAGACAAAACTAAGTAATTGACCATCACTCCACCCCAACACCTATTTACTAGGTGTAACCAATTGGGGAGCTATATTCTTAGGGTCTTTGGGTACCGCTGGTAGAGAAAGTGTAACTTTAGTACCGGAGTCCACTGTTTCTGTACTACTACTAATGTCTATACTACCTCCTATTTTATCTACTATCACTTTATTAGAATGTAGATTTAATCCTAGGCCTTTATGGTTATATTGTTCAGTATTACTTCCTTTAGTGAACGGTTCATAGATATGTTCTAGTACGTCAGCAGGTATACCTTCTCCATGGTCTTGAATAGTTATGGTGTTATTCTTACGGCCTGACTTAGCTACTACACTAACAGTTCCTTCAGACTTACTAAACATTATGGCATTTGAGATTATACTCATTAATAATTGATTAGATTCTTCTGGTTGAATAGCTGAGCGTACTTCACTGTCTGAGTCAATGTTGAGAGTTATTTGTTTTTCGCTGGCAAGCTTCTTAATATCTGGTTTGAGTTTATCTAGTTCAGTAGATAGGTTTTGGATTGGAGCATCACTAGACAATGTACTAAAGCGTTTAACTTTATCTACTTCTTTAACCATATCTCCAAGCATTGCTAAGCCGTTACGGAATAGTTTCACTGGTTTGATGACTGGTAGATTCTTGCTAGCTATCTTTAAGCTTTCTAGGTCATCGTTAAGGGAACCAGATAGAGTTTCTAGGTATTCTCTACGACTAGAAATTGATGTTTCCTCTAGCTTCATGTTTTGCCTGTATTGATTTACGATTTCTTTTTGCAATTCATGGTAGTGATCAATAAAGATAATTATCACGATGACTAGTACTAGTATTAATGCTTGTAATCCAATTATTACCCTACTTTGAGTTAACGAAGAGCTAAAGCCGATAAGCAGAGTAATTAATAACCAAATACTAACCGTAACCGATAGTGGGAGCCAAATGTAGGGATTCTTAATTGATTTGGAGATAGGTATATTACTAGCAACAGGAGGTTGTATACTTGAATTAATTTCTTGAGCCTTGTCTCCAAGTACACTAGTTGTTTTGTTAAAATCAGCTAACTTATGACCTAGCATAGACTGAGCCCAATGTGGAGCCCCACTAGCAACCGTCATCATCTCAGTAGCCCCTTTCATGATAGACAATGGGGTGCCTAGATAGTGCACAATAACATTTATGAAATTAGTCATAGATGTCTTAAGTGAATTGTAACGATGAACTGCTGCTTGCAATGCTACACGTTGAGCACGCTCTCTATATGCACGGTAGGCATAGATTAAGGACAAGATGAAGAGCAGTATTACCAACAACCAGTTAAATGATGACAACTGTTTTACAGTCCATATACCTTGCAAGAACCCAACTCTAGGCTCTAGATCTGCAGTTGAGTTACCAACTTTCTCAAATGGTTGGACTGGTGTACCCTCTCCTGATCCAGTACCTGAGTCAGAGCCGTTAGGAGTATCTTTTGAAGTAGAGTCGGAAGTGCTTGAGGGTGGAGTGGTAGGATCTGTGTCGGGTGTAGGATTACCAGGGTCTGTTGGAGAAGGTGTCGGACTTGGAGTAGGGGTGGGGGTTGGAGTTGGAGTAGGATCCGGGTCAGGTTCATCGACTGCAGGAAGAGTACTACCGATGAAAGTAGGATAGCTAGTGGTCTCAGTTTTCCAGATAGTGTCGAAGTCCCATTCATCTAGTGGAGCATTGGATCTATTATTGATGAAGTAGTTAGGTTCAGAGCCAGTGGGGTTTTTTGGGGTACAATTGGATATTGGCTCAGTTGAGGTCTCAATAGAAGGTTGGACCGCAGTATCATTAGGATTGGTACTTACCGCAAACAGTACGTCATATACAAAGCCACATTTTGAAGCTTGACTAGAGGTTTTATCATAATATGTATTTTGAATATCCTGACTACCCTCTGCATGGAAATTGATGTCAGAAGCACTCTCACCAGCTCTACCAAACATATCGGTGAATTCACCGTCAGTTGTTAGAATCTGTATATTATTGGCATATTGATTTCCGCGTTCAGTTACTATTACTCGGTTATTTGCATCTATGGTTATTCCACGCGGATCGCCAAATTCGGCTTGCCCTAATTCAGAACCCCATTGTTCAACATATTCACCATTGGCATCAAACAGGACAATCCGATTATTGCCACTATCCGATACATATACATTGTCTTGGCCATCTATTGTAATTGCTCGAGGATAGCTAAATTGATTATCTCCTGAACCTGTTGATCCCCAATATGACAGATAAGTGCCATCGGAATCAAATTTCAGGACACGATTGAGAGTATCATCAGTTACGTACACATTATCCTGGCTGTCTACTGCTATGGCCCACGGTGCACTAAATTGCCCATTATTTGATCCACTTGAGCCCCAAGAAGTGATAAAGTTGCCATTAGAATCAAACTTTTGGACTCGATCATTGTCGTAGTCGGCAATATATACATTATTTTGGCTATCTATCGTGATTCCAGTAGGGTTAGAGAATTGGCCATCATCTGTACCATTGCTACCCCATTCTGCAATAAATACACCATTCGAATCAAATTTCTGGATGCGAGAGTTATTTGAATCTGTAACATAAACGTTGTCTGAACTATCTAGTGCTACTCCTTTCGGGTAATAAAATTGGCCAGGATCAGATCCTGCTTCACCCCATTGA
>JAGQMX010000070.1 GCA_020428425.1 Candidatus Saccharimonadota bacterium
GACACATACGACGTTGCAATATTAAGCTTTAACTGGGGTAAATAATGAAGATACTACAACATATGACATTAAAGAAATACATGGCACTGATGGTTGTTGGATTATTTGCAGCTATTGGAGCAAGTTTTCTAATATTTTCTCAGGCAGCTACGCCTAATAATGCTAATGTTGCTTCTGGTACAGCAAGTCTAACCCTTAGCCCATCGAGCGGTTCCTACAATGTCGGAAGTAACGTTGCAATGGCTATATATGAAAACAGTGGCTCTCAAGAAGTGAGTACCATTGATGTTAGGATTACGTATGATGCTAGTAAATTTGATTTTGTCTCGGTCAATAACAGTGGTGGAGCATTTGATAGAATATTCGAGAATAGTGGAGGAAATGGAAAAGTCAGTCTGGTAGTTTCCAAGTTTGGTTCTGGCACAACTGGCAATCAAAAGGTTGGTAATGTGACCTTTAAAGCAAAAGCAGCTGTTAGCGGATCGACAATCAAATTTGGAACGGATTCTAAGATAGTTACATTTGCCGCAACACCGACAAATGTGTGGAGCGGTAACACCGTAGGAGGGAGTTATACAGTGAAATCTTCAGGTGGAGGCACAGACCCAACCCCTACTCCAACACCTAGTTCTGGTGGGGGCTCCAGCGGATCATCTACGCCAAAAACATCCACTCCCAGCTCAGGTTCCGGTTCAAGTTCCAACAGTGGCTCCTCTTCTTCGGGAAGTGGTTCTAGTGCACCAAGCAATGCTGCTACCCCAAGCACCGAGCCAGTAACTGGTTCAAGCCAAGGTGGTGAAACAGAATCAATTTCCATTAAAGTAACTGATGCAGATGGACTAGCGGTTGCCGGTGCAACTGTGGTATTAAAAGATGTGACAGCGATAACAGATAGCAATGGTATAGCTCGCTACTTTGGTGTAACACCTGGCTCATATACTATTTCTGTAACTACTGACAAAGGAGAAGTTAAGAAAAAGATTACAGTTAAGGATACTAACGGATCTACTACTCCACAAGAATTTGATTTAGCAGTAAAACCAAAATCACCAATTATTCAGTACTTAATCTACGCAGGCATAGGAGTACTTGCACTGGCTGGACTAACAGCCCTTTACGTAATGTTTAACAAGCTCCAGAAGAAAGCCCGTTTTAGGAGAACTCATGGATTAGATACTAAAAAGGCTGTAGTATTCGATTCCAAGTCATCATCTAAGCCGACATCTCCAGTCGCTCAAGGTCCAATGGTTAACTTCGACACTAAGCCATCTGCACCTAAACCACAGCCAGCTGCTCCAAAAACCCCAGATCCTGAATCGAAATCTGAACCGACTCCTGGAAATGTAATTACACCCAATGGCGATTCAACAAAGTAATTAACAACGACGTAATTATCACAGCCTTTTATAGTCGTTCGCCTCAAGTAACTACTGTATACTAGTCGTTATATGAAAAAAGTTACCAGGTTGTTTGAACAATTCAACCCCCATCACTATATCCTAGATATTACTCCAGATATTGAAAAGCTACAATTCAGTGGAAGCGTAATCATTTCTGGAAAGAAAACTGGTAAGCCATCCAAACGCATTACTCTACATCAGAAAGAATTAAAGATAGCTAGCGTTCATATCATTAAACACGATAAATCTGGTGACAGCGAAATTAAAATAACTCGTCAGAATGTCCATAGAAGTTTTGACGAACTACGAATCCACACTGCAGAGATGCTTTATCCTGGTAATTATACAATTAGTGTTAGTTTTTCTGGTGAAATAACCAAAGCTATGAATGGGATATACCCTTGTTTCTATCAAGAAAACAATATTGAAAAGCGTATTATAGCTACTCAATTTGAAAGCCATCATGCCCGCGAGGTTTTTCCCTGTATCGATGAACCGGAAGCCAAGGCTACTTTTGAGCTAAGTTTAGTTCATAAGCCAGATCTGACTGTAATATCTAATACCAATATCGATAAGCAAGAAAAAATTCATGATAATAAGCATTTTGTAAGATCCAGCTTTAAACGAACGCCCTTAATGTCTACTTACCTGCTAGCCTTTATTTACGGAGATTTAGAGTATAAACAAGCTAAAACTAAAGCCGGGGTAGTCATTCGTACATACGCCACCCCTGATAAAGTAAAGTTTGCTGACTTTGCCTTGGACGTAGCAGTGAAGTGCCTAGATTATTATAATCAATATTTCGATATCCCCTACCCTCTTGAAAAATGCGATATGATTGCCCTCCCTGATTTCGCTAGTGGAGCTATGGAAAATTGGGGCTGTATTACTTACCGGGAGCATGGAGTATTAGTAGATCCAAAGAATACTAGCTTAGACAGCCGCCAGTACGTAGCGATGGTGGTAGCCCATGAGTTAACTCATCAATGGTTCGGTAACCTGGTTACAATGCGCTGGTGGACCGATCTGTGGCTGAATGAGGGATTTGCTTCATGGTTCGAGTATTTAGCCTTAGACCATATATTCCCAGAGTGGAAAATGTGGACCCAATTCGCAGTTGATGATCAGCAACAAGCCTTTAGGGCTGATGCCTTGGAACATACTCATCCAGTTGAGGTTGAAGTCAAACACCCTGATGAGATTCGAACAATATTTGATTCGATTAGCTACCATAAGGGTGCTAGCGTAATACACATGCTTTACCATTATTTGGGAGCTCCAGATTTTCAAAAAGGATTACAATATTATCTGCTAAAACACTCATACAAAAACACTGATACTACTGATTTATGGGAGGCCCTTGAAGAGGTATCCGGTAAACCAGTAGCGAAGTTTATGAATGCTTGGACGTCTACAGAAGGCTATCCAGTGGTTAAGGCAGATATAACGAATAAGAAGGTGCAATTAAGCCAACAGCGCTTTGTGTTAAATCCTACGCACAAAACCAAGTCAGGTAACTGGCCTATCCCGATGCTTACCAACGCAAAAAACCAGCCCGACATATTTGATAAGCAAAAGATGCAGCTAACTGGTCAGGACTTTTCTGGCTTCCGTCTAAATGCCGATAGTAGTGGCTTTTATAGGACGATATATAATGCTTCACACTTACAGACACTGGCATCTCAAATAAAGAGTGGACACTTTAGTCCCTTAAGTCGGCTTTCCTTGCTGGCCGATATAAGTGAATGTGCCAAAGCTGGACTAATAGAAACCACAGAAGTATTGCAATTTATGAAGGCCTACGTAAATGAAGAAGATAATGCTGTTTGGGATATTATGGCGGGGGTAATCGGTGGAATTCGTTCTCTGATTGCTGATGACCAGCTTAGAGAAGACATGAAACCCTACATTAGGCAGTTAGTTAGCAAAGAGTTGGGTAGGTTAGGTCTTGAGAAGAATCCGAAAGATTCATACTTTGATCAGCTACTTAGGCCGACAATTGTTGGCTTGGCTGCCCTAGCCGATGAACCGGAGGTAGTCAACTACTTACTTGGAAAGTTCGACAATACGAAACCAAAAGAACTGACAATCGAAATTGATCCTGATTTAAGATCAGCGGTTTTCTCGGCAGTTGCCAGAAGAGGAAAAAGCTCTGATTTCGATAAGCTAGTAAAAATGCATAATAAATCATCTTTTAGTGAAGAAAGACTAAATTTATGTATGGCAATCTGTAGTTTCAAGGATACAAAGCTAATCGACAAAGCTTTGAATATGATAGTCTCACCAGAAGTTCGTCTGCAAGATGTTTCATATTGGATTGCCTATTGCTTCTCTAATCGTAATGGTCACGATTTAACTTGGGAATGGCTAAAAACAAACTGGGAATGGCTGAAGACTAATCTGGGTGCAGACTTGGCATTCTACCGTATGCCAATTTATTCCGCTCGCGGGGTATCTGATGAATCTTTCGCTAAAGAATATAAGAAATTCTTTAGCAGTAAACTTTCCGCCTCCTTTGATAGGCCGTACAAGCAAGGGCATGAGATGATTGAGTGGCAATCGGCATGGAAAGCTCGGGACTTTAAAACAGTTAAACACTATTTTTCGGTACAGAATAAACAATAATTATTAGAATTACGATTCTTTTTTAACTAACTATTTCTTGGATTCTATAGATTCAGAATTTTCTTCAGTCTTCTCAGCTGATTGTTTAGGAGCTTCTTCTACTTTCGGTTCGGAGACAGTATT
>JAGQMX010000004.1 GCA_020428425.1 Candidatus Saccharimonadota bacterium
AGCTCAGAAGTATCAACAGAGAGCCCACATAAGCACTTTTTATATTTTCCAATATTGATATAATCAAGCAAATGTCACTTTTTATTAGTCGTCCTGAAGTAACTCCAGAAAACTATCCAGCAGTATTTGAATACTATGATCAACGTGGACCTAACCCTATGTTTGCGAAGCTAGGTCATCTAGCAATGTCGACTGTTTTTAAACCTTTCGTAACAATGAAACCCGAGAATGAAGCTATACTCAACAGTGAATTAACTAGCTCAACCCGAATGATGGTAGTCTCCAATCATACAAAAAGTGAGACTGATCAATACAACCTGGCAAGTTCAGTCAGGCAGATTCCAGCTATCAATGCCCGAACAGGTTTTATATCAATCATGGGAAAAATGTCCCTGTTTAATTTACCAGGGATTTGGGGAACTGCAAAACGCTATGCAATAGATGGGCTGGGTGGTATACCAGTTGCACGGGCAAAAGATGTAGATCCAACAGACTATCCAAATATAGATGAGCTTCGCGATGCTATCGAAGAACAAAGAAGAAATTCCGTCCTATCTAGACAGCTTGGAATAAACAAAGTTGTAAGAGATGAACTAGACATTGCCGGCTTTGCTGAAGGTGAACGACTAAAAGAAGGTCAGGACCCTAGAGTCGTAAGAAAACTAAAAACTGGTTTCAGCCAAATCCACGCAGAATTAGTACCGGCTACAAAAGTAGTAGTAGTTACAGTTGGATTATTTAATGGAGATGAAAATATTGGCTATGACACAAAACGCCCTGACATGGTCTTTGGGAAACCTCTTATTACTGACACTAGAGATCAGACAGAATTCAATGAACTATTGAAATCAAACATGCAGCGTGATTTAACTGCTGCAGTAGAACAGAGGATACAGAGAAGTAGCATCCCAAATTAAATCTATGAGACAATGAATATATGTGGAAAGAAGAAAATAACACTCTAATTAAAGAATTTAAATTTCCTGATTTTATATCCGCCCTAGCATTCGTAAATAAAGTTGGAGAGCTAGCAGAGGAAGCAAATCATCATCCAGATATTGAGCTTAGCTGGGGGAAAGTTATCATAAAACTCACGACACATAGCGAAGGTCGTGTCACCGAAAGAGATAAAAAATATGCCAATAAAATCGACAACAGAATTTAGATATAGCTGTACTAGATATTACGATCAAAAGTTCTCTGCCTATGACAGTTTGAACCCGGAAATGGTACCCCCGGCATGATTCGAACATGCGACCTTGAGCTTAGAAGTCTCCTGCTCTATCCAGCTGAGCTACGGGGGCACGATTGTAACATTGCACTTGTGGTGCGGGTGGAGGGAATCGAACCCTCGTCCTGAGTTTGGAAAACTCATATACTAGCCGTTGTACGACACCCGCTTACTTTAGCGCGGATGTATTATACCAACAATTCTATCTGTTAGCTAGGATTATAACGTCCAACTCTTTTCCGAGTTAGTAATGGAGATTGAACGTAAGGATTAACAGCTTTTGGAATTGGATTCGCTTTATGCCACTTCTCTCTTGTTATCGGGACTAATGATGCTGCTTGATCTGGAGTTAACTGATTATCTGGCTCATTAAAAGTCTGAACTGGTATTGGCATCGCAGTTACAGCATCAGTCATTTGTGGTTGTAAGTGATGTTGACGTAGCTCCATGACTCTTTGTTGGATAAAATTAGTAAAGTTTCGAAGTTTTTCTTTACTGTAGCACTGGAATTTTAAATCTTTACTAAAGCTTCGAATATGGATAGTTGCACCCCAGAACTGATGACCATAGTCTAGCTCAGCAATCATGTCATACCGAACATCTTCTACAGTTAAGAATAATATTTTTTTATCTACTAGTAGAATGCGGAAGTTAGTAGCACATAAAGTGGCATAACCACCTTCATAGCGACCAGTAATTATATGTTGAATCTCTTCCCCTTCAACCATAATTTTCGGCAATTCATCGATCTCTGCTTTTCCAAAGAACGGAAAAGAAGCACCGATTGCCTTAAGTTGTTTTTGAACAGTAACTGCACTTATCATAACTCCCTCCTCTCAACCATTACTATATATAGTGTAGCTGTGCATCACAGCTAACATAATCACCAAAAACATGTGATACAGCTCACGATTGTTTAAGTTAATTAATCACTTTGGTGGAAATTATGGTAACTTATTGTATAATCTATATATGTTGGGCACAAAAAAGCAGGACCAGAAATTAGTCGATATCTTCATGAGAGGTAATCGACTTTCTTATTCTAAAGGCGAATATGTTGTTCGTCCCGGCGAACACAATAACGCCATCTTCTACATCGAAACTGGAATTGTTAAAGCATTTGATATCACAAAATACGGTGAAGAAAATCTATTAGTTATACGTCAAGATAAAGAAATCTTCCCCTTAATTTGGGCTATGACCGGCCAAGAGCGAAATGTAATTTACCAAGTTATGGATGATGTAGTCCTGTGGAGGATAAGCCGGAAAGACTTTTTAAAGGAATTAGCTGACGAACCAGGGTTAATGGCCCCAATCCTGGATATGACTATTGAGATGTACCGGGTACACTCAGAAAGGATCATGGGACTGGAGTACAGGACTGTCCGGGAAAGACTAGTAGCCTTCATTTTGTCGCTTGAACCTAGATTTGGTAAGGTAAAAAACAACGAGATTGTATTGGAGGTACCACTTCGTCACCAAGATATCGCCAGCTCAATTAATGCTACTCGGGAAACAACTGGCCGAGAATTAAACGCCCTGGTAAAAAAGGGTTTGCTCAGAGTATCTAAGTCAATCATTACTATTATTGACCTACGGAAGCTGAAAGAAATTCTCTAGGTAAAACGAATCCAGATACCCCCATTGTTTCGATACTAGACATTAGTGTGCTTTAATTACAGATATGAAAATACTCGATGGATCTAGTCTAGCTAGCTATATTAAAGAACGTCAAGCAACGGAAGTACGGTCTTTGATTCAGGGTAGTAGAATACAACCAAAACTAGCAATCATTAGGACTAACCCCGACCCAATTGTAGACAGCTACATGAAACTTAAGCAGCAATACGGTCAAGATATTGGTGTTGAGGTTGAAGTTCATACGATCGAACAAAACGAAGCAATTCAGCGCATAGCAAAGTTAAACAATGACAAATCTGTGCAAGGTATAATAGTCCAGATCCCTTTACCTAATCCAAAGCAAACCAATGAGATATTAAATAAAGTTGACCCAGACAAAGATGTTGATGGCCTAGCCGTTAAGACTAAGTTTGACGCCCCCACCCCAATGGCTATAACTTGGCTGTTAGCTGGCTACAATATTAATTTACCCGGCAAAAAGATTGCCATTATTGGCCATGGTAGGCTTGTGGGAAAACCATTAGCAAAATTACTGAGCACTTCGGATCTAGATGTATCAGTAGTAGATAAAAACAGTGGAGATTTAAGCGAACAATGTACAACATCCGACATAATTATCTCAGCCACTGGTGTACCCGGTCTAATAACTAGCCAGATGGTCAAGCCAGATGCTGTAATTGTCGATGCCGGAGTAGCCACCGACAGCAATGGCCTAATTGGAGATGTTGCCCCCGATGTTCGAGAAATGACAGATATCACAATAACGCCAATTAAAGGTGGTGTAGGCCCCCTAACCGTCTGCGCCCTATTCGATAATGTCATCCGTTCGGCTCGTAATTCAACAGATAAAGCAAAATAAAAAGAAATTTTTCAGCAAACTTTCAATTTAAACTCATACTATAGGATTGTTACCAGGATCCGGTAATCCAACAGCAAACTAAATGAATAGGAGGGATAAATTAAAGCAATAATAAAGAAAACATTAATTGTAGGCGCAGTAGCCTCAGGTATCGGCCTTGCCAGTATAAGTGGAGTAGGTATAGCCAATGCTGCTACAACTGACAACGGCAATACGTTAGTAGATAAAATCGCCAGCACCTTTAAGTTAGATAAGACAGAAGTCCAGAAAGTCTTCGATGAACAACATCAAGCTAAGCAAGCTGAACGTCAAGCCAAGCTAAAAGAGAAACTTGATCAAGCCGTAACAGACGGTAAGATAACCCAAGATCAAGAAGATAAATTAATAGCTAAGCTCGAGCAGAAGCAAAGCGAACGTCAAGCCAATAGAGAGTCTTTTAAAGACAAAACTAAGGAAGAGCGTAAAGCACAGATGGAGTCAGATAAAGAAGAATTTCAACAATGGCTAAGCGACAATGGCATCTCAGAAGATGTACTACCTCACATGGGGGAAGATCACGGTCATCGCGGACATGGACCTGAACATGAAATGAGAGGTGAACAAGAATAAATATTAAATAGATACCTTGAAGCCAAACCGCAAATACACTGACCGCTGGGATTTTCTTAGCGGTCGCCTAAATTTCATCTAATAAATCAGGTTGATTGGCTCTGTATAGTCCTTACCCGTTCATGTTGAATAGATTTAACCGCCTGGTGGACTTCATCGGGACGATGCTCCGGATCATTGAAGCCAGAACCATGACCTAACCCTAATAAACCTTTATCCGCTAAGCGCTTCAAGCTATAGCCTACTGGGGCCTTAGAAGGAGTTCCATCCCCAAAATCGATCCTGTCAGGATGATTATGATGATTACCTTGCCAACCAGCTTCATCCAATGTTAAGGCACTTAATAGAGTATGTCCATTGGTAGCCAAAGATCCATCTTCATGTGGAGTTATCTTGCCAGTCCTTACTGCTCCCATTGGGTCAGCGCCTAGATGTCCAAAATAATTAGTTATAGTCCCACCAGCAATTAACCCAACTCCAGCAAGAGCAATTACCGCAGCGCCGGCCAGGCCGTTCTTGGCTATCTGAGCAGGTTTTCGCTCACCGGCTGCAATACCAATTGCTGCTCCACCCAGCGCGTGAGCTAGGACTAAGATTCTTAGTGATAACTTCCGATGTTCATAATGCCACTGTTGAAGTTCATCCCGTTTAGCATAATCTGGTAATTGCTGATTCGAATCCCAATTTCTTTCTACAGAACTATACATTAAGGGGATCATATCCCGAAAGAATGGAATTAATTTTGGGCCCTCAGGGTGAAGTGATGGGGAATGTGGATCCATAAGTCTAAACCAAACATCTTCAAGACCAATTTGTTTATCTGCTGGCCACTGGCCTGGTATCGGTCGTTTAGCCCGCTCATGCATATTCTCATATACAAATCTAGGTTTAGTTGAATCAAAAACAGCATCAAATTCTAATTGGGTATAGTCATCTTTAGGCTCATAGCCACCCTCCAACGCTAAATCACGGGCTTGTGATCCTATTTCCCAAACTGATTCTAAACTGATTCCCCTAGCAATATAATCGAGATTGTCAAAATACTCAGGTGGGTCAAAGTGTAGCTTATATGGATTTCCTTCGTGCCAATTTAAGGCGTCAGCTATTTCTATATATGGCTTTACATTAGCATCAGCTAATTTATGGTGCCCCTCTATGTGTGTGGCGCCCCAACTGCTTGGATCGGTATACGGAGTCATTACAGCATCCAACACTAAACCCGTGGGCTTATTCACGCTTAGGCTATTATGAGATCTATCGCCCATATGTACATTACTCCTAGTCCCAGCCAATAGTCCTAGGGTCTCTGCAGCGGCGGCGGAGGTGGCTATCGCGGCAGCTCGCATGATTTCCCTTTTATCCATTAGCTACATTATACCAGTGCCGACAACCAATCCGCAGAAGACCCTAGTTATCAGCTAACCTGTATACTGTCTTTTATTCCTGATATAATACAATTAAAGACAAATAACCTAATCAGGGAGACAACGTGTTAAAAAAGATTGCTAAGTTTTTTGTAGAATATAAACAATTTGGACTAGTGCTTCTAAGTCTATTAGTCGCTGGTCTTTTATACATTTTTAACCAACATACTTTAGCCAACTGGCTACTAGCGATTGCTGCCATAATAAATCTAATTCCACTAGTTTGGGGTATGATACAAGATCTTAGAATTGGAACCTACGGCGTAGACATTCTTGCCGCCACGGCAATCCTAGCCTCAGTCTTGTATGGTGAGTTCTTAACAGCAATGGTTATCGTTTTGATGCTAACCGGTGGTGAATCCTTAGAGGACTATGCTGAGAAGCGTGCTAAAACCGAACTTACAGATCTACTAAAAAGGGCACCCACCAAAGCTCACCTAATAAAAGGTGGAAAAGAAAAAGATATTAAAGTCGGCGAAGTTCAAACTGGAGACAAGCTAGCAATTAGACCTGGTGAAGTCGTGCCTGTTGACGCGTTAATCCTAGATGGCACTGCCAGTTTTGATGAATCAAGTATTACTGGCGAAAGTCTACCAGTCACTAAACAAGTAGGTGATCAAATACTAAGTGGGTCAATAAATATGGATGGCGCTTTGAAGGTTAGAGCCCTAAAGACTGCCGAAAATAGCCAATACCAACAGATTGTCCAACTGGTGAAAACAGCTACTTCTTCAAAATCACCTTTCGTACGAGTAGCCGACCGTTATAGCATACCATTCACATTATTTGCCTTTACGGTGGCCATTGGCGCCTGGGCCATATCGGGAGATAGCCTTAGATTCCTGCAAGTATTAGTCGTTGCTACCCCTTGCCCATTGATTCTAGCTGCGCCAATTGCCCTAATTTCTGGCATGAGCCGGGCCGCCAAGAACGGTATTATTGCCAAGAAATCTTCAGCCTTAGAAAAACTTGCCGAGGTAAAAACTATCGGTTTTGACAAAACAGGAACCTTAACCAAAGGTCAACCAGTGGTTAGTAGTATTACTAGTTATGGAAAGTTTACCAAAGACGACGTTATTCGTTATGCGGCAACACTTGAGAATAACTCAAATCACATACTTGCCACTGCTATTACTTCCGAAGCATCCAAACGCAAGCTGAAACCAACTAAAGCAAAACATATATCTGAAATCGCTGGTCTTGGCTTAAAAGCCAACGTCTCTGGTCGGCCAATTCTGGTTGGACGACTGAGCTTAATGGAAAAAGAAAACATTAGTTTACCATCAAACTTTAATAAGTCGCAAATAAAGAGTACTGCGGCCCTCGTAGCTATCGATGGCCAATTGGCTGGTCAAATAAACTTTGAAGATGAAATTCGAACAGAGACCAAACCAACCCTAAAACTACTTAAGAATTTAGGCATCAAACATCTGCTAATGGTAACTGGCGATAACAACAAAACAGCTCAAGCTATAGCTAACAAGCTGGGAATTACTGATATAGTTTCTGAAGCACTGCCGGCAGATAAGATACAAGCCATAGAGGACGTAGAGCACCGTCCTGTTGCCTTTGTTGGAGATGGAGTCAATGATGCCCCAGTACTGGCTACCGCGGACGTCGGGATAGCTCTGGGTGCAAAAGGATCTACAGCTGCAAGTGAATCAGCCGATATAGTTATCATGGTAGATGACATTAGTAAAGTAGAAACAGCGGTGCATATTTCTAAACGTACTCTATACATAGCGAAGCAAAGTATATTCATTGGAATTGGGCTAAGCGTAATATTAATGTTAATTTTTGCAACTGGTAAATTCAAACCAGTCTATGGAGCAGCCATCCAAGAAGTAGTTGACGTAGTCGTAATATTCAATGCATTGAGAGCACACGGAACCTGGAAGAAGTCGAAGAGACTTGGTCCTAACAAACTAACAGCTAAAGCCGCTTAATTACCTAAGCAACAATATTTAGTAAATACACTAATACTAACGGCACCATTACATTATCTGTACCATACACCCCGACACTTTCGATTAATGCCCCGATAACTGGAATTACGAATAAGTATAGCCCTAGGCTAGGCTGCAAGTTACCTGGCACTAATAGAAGTAATACGATAAATGATGAAACTGCAAACACTACAGTACCAACAATGCTCTTTGGTTGTCCTAGTATTTTGAACTGATTATTCTTTCCGTAGTGATTACCAAGCAAGCCTGCTAGACCATCACATAGGCTCATATGCAGTATGGCAATAGCAAAAATCCATGGCTCATTGGTCAACGTTGCCGTTAAACCAATCCCAACGGCATATAGCATATCCCCCCATGAGGCCCGTTTAATATCTATAATGGCATGAAAAATCTTCAACCTATGTGAGAAAGCTACTACAACCAACAATGCAATGCTTATCAACTGAATATCTACTAACGGAATATAGAACGGCCAGGAAGCAACGTAACTTCCGATTATTATATGTAATGTTTTCCGGGCTGCTTCCCCTCGTAGGATTTTTTTTCGCCAGAGTACTTCGGAAACAAGTAAGGCTAAGAATATAGGCAACAGAGCAAGACCAATTTTTAACATATACTCTATTGTATACCCTTAGCCTAAGCTAAACTAGGGGTTTTAAGCTAAGCTTACTAGTTACTTTGAGGTTGCCCAACAGCATCAGTGTTAAAATTAACACCTACCGCATACATTGCCCAAGCAGCTTGTTGGGAGTCAGTTAACTTCTTAGCTGCATCAACCTGATTCTTTACATCTTCTTTATTGATTTCAACTTTCTGACCAATTATTAAGTATGGAGAACCGGCTTTTAACGTTAAGTTAGTTTCAGCAGCAATAATTTGTGCCTGACTAAGATCTACCTTATTTACGATACCGTAGGTCTGTATAGCTTTGCGAGCCATCTGGCTATAAGTGTCGCTGGGTTGTGCTACGTAGTTGTAGCCCTGATCATCGGAATTAGATTGTTGCTCTTGGTTTTCTGTGGTAGCTAACTCTGAAGTTTCTTCATCGGCAGCCTGAACTGTATGACTTTGAAGCACAAAAGTTGCACCAAATAATAGAGCAAAAGCAAAGAATGCAGATGCACTAAAGGTTAATATTTTTTTCATTTACCCTCCTGAATTGCCCACCAATAATTAATATTATGTACTTTCCATTTTACATCATAATTTGAATATAGCTAATGGTTTATGTTGTAATAATGATGCCAATGCTTACTATTAAGATAGTTATTTACTTGGCAATATTATACTGACTTCGGTACCCGTACCTTCCACCGAATTTACTTCGATCGTTCCTCCTAGTTGCTCTACTAGTAACCGATCAATGTATAGGTCTAGGCCTAGGCCCTCGAAGTTAAATTCCTTCGAATCAGTAGCTCTTCCAAATGGTTCAAATATTTCATCCAATTTATCCTTGGCTATTCCTACGCCATTGTCTTTGACTAATATCTTGACCTTATTCCGCCCTTGGCTAGCAATTTTTACATCCACCATTCCTTCGGTGTTATTGAATTTTATTGCATTATTAATTGTAGACTGCAAAATTCTTCGAAGCGTATCATCGTCAGCAAGTACTCTTATGTCATTTTCGACCTGCTGATTTATTTTTATCTTTTCCCGCTTGGCAAAACTACTCTGTTCTTCAATTACTTCACTTACTATGCCCTTCAGATTACTACTGAGTTTTGTCTTAGTAATATCTTTAGTCGATAGTTGATTCAAGTAAGCCATCTTTCCGACGGCAACCTTTAATGAATCTAGTCCATGTATAAAAGTTTTACCGTTACTTGCTTTTTTTACCGCCGGTACAACCTGATCTAACTCTGCTATGTCCTCATCTAGCGAAGTGCTAATATCACTAATAAAGCTATTTTGTGAAGCAACAAGTTGCCTTTCAAGTTTAAACTCATTTTCAGTTATAGCCGTGGCTAGTTTTTGCTTTTTCAGAGCAATGTATGTAGCTACTAAGGCCAATGCAGCCATCAAAAAATAGCTAGTCTGGACAATTACAACGTTCTGACTAGCATCATATTTACCTACCCAAATAAGAGTTAAATTGACTAGTACTGTAATAATAATAACGGCTGTAACGGGAAGAATAACACCAAGCCCCAACCAACTAGCCCGTTTTGGCAAAGGATTAAGTTTCGAAGATGTTTGCTGAGCCTGCTCGGTTAATGACTCGGGGCCACGTAGTAGCATCCTGGTATGTTCAGTTAAGCTGCTGACTCTTCGCTTGAGTGCATTGGTCGTCTTAGTAGGTAGCTGCTTCATCATAACTAATAATTCTACGGTTGAGTTCATAGTTGCAATAGGTGTGTTTATATAATGTGAAGTTAAATCGATGAAGTTACGTCTTAGATCTTCTGTGCGCTTGAAACGCTCTCGTATCTCAACCATTTGTTTTTGAGACTTTCTGGCACGATATGCAAGTAATAAATAGTACGACGAAACTAATAGCAAAATCGCAATAGTACCATATGGTATAGCTTTAGCTACACTATTTGGTATTGGTCTAGCTATCGAACCGACTCGTACAAAAAATCCTTCTGCTACTCCCTGTAGACTTGAGGGGATAAACCTTTGTAAAACCTTCGGTGTAACTGAAGGCGTTGAGAATGTATCTGGACGAACTAGTAATTCTGGTGAAGTTGGCCCTCCAGAATTATCATTAGTTTGACCAGACCCAACATTCTGATCCTCATCAGAAGGTGCATCGATCGGGGTATCATCAACGGGTGGGTTGGTATCTTCAATTGGAGGATCAATTGTTTCATTTGCAAAAGTAACCGTCGAAGTTGACGAATTATCAGACTGATTTGTATCACTTGAATAAATAACATTTGATTTAAAAGTTAGTGTCTGTTGTGTTATGGCCGCTAAAACTACTTGGTTATTTTTTGTATTATTAAATGATGTTGTTCCAATTTCAGGAGTTTGTACAGTTACTGAGTAATTCTTTGTATTGGTAGCAGCCACCGATTGATTACTCCAGACAACCTTATTGCCGGTTTTAACCCCACCCGCCGGTGATGAACTTACAAAATTTACTCCACTTGGAAGTTGAACTTCTACCTTTGCTGTAGTCGGGTCTTCACTACTAGGTACATCACCAAGATTATATTGATCTCGGTTTGCCTTATTTTTTACAGCTACTTCAAAAGTGATATTTTCACTATTGGACACACTAGTTTTTGATAATTTAGGTGTAGACTTCAGGTCCCTGAAGCATTGAACATCGTTTGGCTGATTAACCGGTACTATCTTATTTGCAACAGGGTTCAAGATATCTGTTTCACCTTCAACTATGGCGTCAGTCGAAGTTGTAACTCCACTGATATTACAATGATCAATAACCGTAGTTTTATAACAATAGTCCAAATCAGCACCCTGCATCAAAGCACTAACATACGGTGCACTACCATTTGCCCAAGGACTTGTATTTAATACTGTCGGTACTACTTCTAAATCTAAAGATTGGTTGGAATTAAAATCTATATCACTAATATCTAAATAACCAGTCTGTCTTATATCCCCCTGTTTAAGTACATTTCCTTGTTCATCCTTGACTACAACTTGAAGACTATCAAAATTATACAAACTGGACTTCGATAATCTTATCCTGTCCCAGGCAAAAGGCTTTTGATTAGAATCACAATAAAAATTTTTCGCTGTCGTATCTACTTTGAGATCTAACTGAGATGAACGACAAGGATATTCACCAGTCTGAGCATTAAATGACCATATATTACCAAATGAACCAGCAGCCCACATACATTGCCCATCATAGACATAGCCTACATCAGCACTATCACCATTGTTTATATCATGCCAGTAGCGAAGTTTATTGCCAAAATTAGCACATGAACTCTGTGTTTCCCAATCATAACAAAGTGTGGCGCCTTTCTTCTTGCCAGAATGAATAACGGTCTCCACGGTTGTATACATTGGGAAATATGACTTTAGATGACCATTCTCATCTGTTATTGTTGTGATATTCGGAGAGGCAGTCCATGGTGGTATTAACCATTGATTTGGTAGTAAAAATGGTGGTGTGCCACTACCACTACCGCCTTGAATGAATATACCTTCTTCGATAGTAAAACATCTAACGGAAGGATCTAAGTCTAATGCCCCAGCTGAAGTTCCGTATATAGTACAAACTGCTTTATCTTCATATCCACCTCCTTCTAATGGTAATTTAGAAATAAAAGTGGAATATCCTCTTGGCGTACCAAATCCTCCAGAAAAAGATACCGCACCACCCAAAGGATGGCTCCAACCTTCAACTTGTCCTGTTCCAGGACATGGGAGCTTAGTGGCAACGTCAAAACAAGCTAAAATACTACCAAGCCCATGCTGAGATTCGTTAAATATTAAATCTGAGTTTCCGTGACGATAATTTACTTGCCAAAATAACTTTGTACCACTCATAGCATGAGTCCCCGGTGTATCATAGGAATTCTGATGGTACTGTACTTTGTATACTGGCGTCTTAGCAAAGGTTGTAGAAGAAAAACCACTGCATGGGCTGGAAGTCACCATGTCATAACAGACTACAGTTTGACGAGTTTCGTCATTATCGTTGGCGTGTCCATACAATTTATTATCGCTTTCAATAAAACCATTAATAATAGCTGGATTTAAGGTACCATTCGGTGTAGTTGCCTGAGAACCAAGCACTGTATAGCCACAATTTTTCTGGGTATCTAAGTTTACACAAACAACACCATACTGAGATTCGCCACTAATCAGTTTTTTCTGTCCTGGAAAATATATTTTTCCTTCATTATTTACAGATTGATCAACTATATTGGAGCCTTCAATAATCTGCATATTCATTGGTGTACTAATATCTTTTGGAATACCAACAGAAACTTTGTCATTGCCTGTTAATGTTTTGTCATTAGCAGACGATACATATTTAGGATATCCAGTGCAACGATCATAAGTTGTTAAATCGTAACAATCTAAATTATATTTAGTAGGATTTGTAACCACATTTACACCCATCATAACTTGATAGATTTTTTTATCATGCAAGATTGGAGCTGATGGGGTATAGCCAGAATTATCCAGCTTCACAGAACTGAGAGGCTTCTCAATTGACGTCTGAACATTAGGCCGTAATGAATCTCGTGACCCCATACTAATACGAATAAAATTTACTCTCCCAGAGGTAGGCTCTTCATCCAACCAAACAATGCTAGCTTTTGCAGTATTTAAAGGACTTAGAGACCATTGTGCCTTCCAGCCATCCGGTAGCTTTAAGCTACCGATATTATAATTCTGATTTACATCTATTTTTTCAATGATTGTCCCATCTACAGCCTCAGAAGGAGATGTTGGTTTAAGCTTTTTCTTCCATTCAATTTCACTTCGCTGAAGTGCCTTAGTAGAATCAACACCATCACTTACTGCTATATCAGAATCAATCGTCACTGAATTGACATTTTTGTCAATATTAATCTGCTTCGACCTAGCTACGAAAAACATACCTGTAATAACAATTAACATAGTTATCGGAATAGCAATCCAATAATCTTTATATTTCTGGAAAGCTACTCGTAGTCGTTTAAGTATCATATCAATTCGCTTGTTTAGCATCATAGACCACTACCCACTCCGTTAACCCTGTCTAAATAATCAGGAAACCCATCACAATCTGCATCATCATCACCTAGATTTCCATTGTTGTCCGTACTGCCATTTTGATTGTTTATTATACCGCTAGAACAAGAGTTGCCGTTATCCTCATCATTATTAGCTATGCCATCACCATCAAAATCTGTTGGTGTTCGCACCTGAGACCCTACTACCACATTTGCTTCATCAACTCTGTAGGGAAACTTATACATATTTGTAAAACGTTTTCCAACAGTGAGTTGACCGACTTCGTTAAGGTGTACAAAATCCCAAGCCCTTGGCTGATCGCCAACATCCATTGTATCTACCCAGCTATAATCATCTGCTACTTCTTGAATGGAATCTCTCACTTGATTAAGCCGCGATACATAAGCTGGCTGTACCGTAGCACCCCTACCATTTAATATTTCTTCGAAAGCAAACTCTAGTGGTTCTAAATTCTTACCCCAAGGTATTCCACAGTATATCCCTATTAAAGGGAATGAATGATCTACGCACTGTTGATATGCAATTTTGGCAGTCACTATATGTGCGTTTGGGTGAAGTTGAAAATCATTTCTTGCTGCCAATAATAATTCTCGAAGATTTTCTTTGTAATTATCGGCATAACTTGGCTGGATTGTATCGGTCCCCCCTTGCGTCCAGAAGAATCCATCAACTGTATACTTTGCATCGAGATCATCTCGTATGTAGCTTGTAAGTTTACTAAACTCACTTTTTAATTTGTCGTAGCTCTTACCAGTAGAATGAATATTCCAATCCCAAGGAATTGCCGGACTGTTAGATTGTTCAAGCGACTGAAATCCATAGCTAACTTTAAGAATAATCACTTTTCTACGACCCTTATCATATAATGAACGTGCAATGCCATACTCTGGACCTACAAACTCATTTCCAGCATACCCACTTCGTGTTTGACCGTTTACTAAAGTTTTAATTCTCTGAGATCCAACATCACCAGCGCCAGCACCACCAGATTGAGACCAACCAGCAATTCCGTTATTAGGGAAGAATAGTCGTAAATAGTCTTCTAGTGTTTCTGGACCTTTACCGTCAGCCCCTGCCCACCAAAATTTTGTGGCGCTATCAGCAGCGCTATAATTTCTTTTATAGAATCCATCACTATCATCTGGAAGATTAACTCTAGATGTGCTTGAACCTTCAGCCTGTGATTGCCCAGCAACAATAATTATCGAGTAAGTATCGGAGTCAGTGTCGGCATTCACAAAAGTATTTAGAATATAGAAAACTAGTATCATCGGGATGATAAAAATCGTGATTAATTGAATAATCTTTAGTATCTTAATATCTCTTTTTGTATCCAACTATACCGCTTTCGTTTACCACTACATTTTAACATTAAATTAGCGTAACAAATAAGTAAATTATATATTT
>JAGQMX010000071.1 GCA_020428425.1 Candidatus Saccharimonadota bacterium
CACCACATCGGCGGATGTTAAGGGTTTACCATCATGCCAGGTAAGGT
Organism: Candidatus Saccharimonadota bacterium; assembly: GCA_020428425.1. Lineage (GTDB taxonomy): Bacteria > Patescibacteriota > Saccharimonadia > Saccharimonadales > AWTP1-31 > JAGQMX01. The sequence continues at coordinate 48 of JAGQMX010000071.1, forward strand.
TCTCATTTAGAGTAACTGTATAATTAAGGCCTCTTTCATCTACCTTCCAATCTTTGGCTAATTCTCCAACTAATTTATTATTTTCATCAAATGTAAATAATCCGGCAAATACAAGATTCACCACACTGTTATCTACACTACTAGCCGCATAAATTGGATTAGCGTTGGTAAAACTACCCAGTATTCCTTCACTGTAAATACCGCCTGGTGCAGGCTGTAAGGATAAATATGAAGCGCCTAGGCTCCTAGCCTGATACAATACACCGCCAATTAATAGAATAAACAGGACAACCCAGCTGGCGATAAACCGTCGAACTTGGGTTAGGCGACTAACGCGTTTAAAAAAATGCTTCTCAACACCCTCTTCTGCCTGTTGTCCAATCCCCTCAAACTGACGTTTGCTACGCCTAAACTTGCGACGCCATTGCAAACGAGATGCCCTATCAAACATAGTCCCCCTCCCAGGTTAAAGCAGAATTCCTAGAACCAAAGAAACGGCAAATACAATAACTAACAAGATAGTAATTTGGTGCAATGATTTATCTGATCCGCGTCTTACAGTGTTTACTTCGCCGCCACCACCACCCAGGCCTGCGCCCAAAGACGCACCACGAGTCTGCACCAGAATTAATATTGTGACAAGGACGGTAGTTCCAATAGTAATGTAATTAAATATATTCATCTATCTTCTAGTATAGTGGTGACTAAATAATTTACCAAACCGATTACCATTCCAGCTAGCATTGCTGCTCCAAAATTGGTAACTTGCAATGGAGAATAGAGCCAACTAACAAGGGTGACCATTAGTCCGTTGATAACTATCATAAACAACCCTAAGCTAAACAAAATTGCTGGCAATGACAGGATAATTACAATTGGCTTAATAATCGCATTTATTATGGCTAAGATTAATCCAGATACTATAATTACTAGTAAACTCTGGCCATAATCTATAGTTCCCCCTAGTAAGGTGGCAGCCAACCAAATGCCAAGTGCACTTACGAACCAACGTACAACAAACCTTGCAAACGGACTTTTCATAATTAACAACAGTGTAGCATAAACCTTACGCTTAAGTGAATCAATTAACTTAAGTTATTGCTCAACTTATTGGTCAGTATTTCGATACCATCGACGGTGATTAGTACATCATCTTCGATTCTAACCCCTATTCCTTCTTCTGGAATGTAGATACCAGGTTCCACAGTAATTACGTTCCCTGGCTCGAGCGGCTGATCGTAAAGCCCCAGGTCATGAACATCATAGCCCAGGTGATGTGTCGTAGAATGTGGAAAATACTTTCGAATATCTTGGCGTTCAACTATTTTAATTAACCCTAGGGTACGAAGTTTCTCACCCATGTATTGTTCAATCTTTTGTTCATATTCCGAAAGAATAACCCCTGGTTTAAGTAATGAATAGGCATACTCCTGAACATCGATCACTGCTTGATGTACCTGTTTTTGACGTTTTGATGGATTAGATTTGATTGAGTAAGTCCTAGAAATATCTGCTGAATAGCCAGCATATTGTGCGCCAACATCCAGTAGTATTAAGTCTTTGTGATTAAGTTGTCCATTATTCTTAGTGTAGTGAACTACACAGGCATTAGCCCCACTGGCGATTATTGGCTCGAAGCCATGATCGGTAGCATTTTTGCTTTTGAACCTATAAGTAAGGTCAGCTTCAATTTGATACTCATACTGGTATTTATTCTTAACCATTTTAGATTTCAGATAATTTACCGATTCAATAGTTACAGCTATCGCCTGTTTAATAGCCTTTAATTCCTGAGGTTGTTTAACCATCCGCATCTTAGCAAAATGTTGGCGTAGATCTAAAAAGTCAATGGTAGGATTAATCTCTTTGATTTTATCGGTCAATTGAGCCCGCGCAGGATTGGTATAAAAAGCCATACTCTCTATGTAACTAGGTGATGGTGCTAGAGTGGCAAGATGTTTTACTTTGGCTATCCGATTGTTTAGTTGTTTCCATCCAGCCTTCTGATCAAGTACCGTACTAACCCCAGATATTTGGCTTAATTCGCTATTGTCCAGAGCCCCATCAAAATTTTGTTTAGACAAAGATTGTTCAGGCACAATAAGATACTCTTTCTCTTTATCTAACACTAAGATGATATCTGGTTCATCAATACCTGTTAAATACCAAAAATTGCCATCCTGTTTGAAGGGATAGGTGGTATCCATCGACTGCTGTAACAATCCATTGGCAGTTATTACGATTGGCGCTGAACCTAGGAAAAGATTCTTAAGTCTTGCTCTATTGGCTGAGAAGAATTCCGCATTAAACAATTTTCCATTATCGACCAGGGATTTGGTCGTTTCGCTGATAGTCTTTTCACTCATAGTCGATAGATAAGTATACACCAACGGACAATATTATTGCAGCTCAGTCGTGGTAACGAAAATTCCTATTCGTATTTTGTAACAGAATTTTGCAGTGCACTCAATAAGGTATGGAAACGATTTAAACCAATTTGGTCAAGTAGTTCAGGACCGGTGTCAGTAAGAATATCGTAGTAATATCCCGAAACTCTGTTTTGTACTATCTCATCATCATCGTTCAGCGTGGCTACCATGATTCCAATCGCCAAATCCGGATCAGATTTAAACCATAAATCAGCTATCATACCACCTAACCCGCGTACCTGCGGAGAATCGTGACTCACACAGGAATGAAGAAATTCCTTTGCCATATCAGGCTCATCCTCTATCCAATCAGCGATAGCTTCATAGTCTTCAACTAAATCAGTTTCAGCGCCATTTTTTTTCCAAAAAGTATATACATCAAAAACCTGTTCCCTATATTCTGGATTTGATACATCTACACCTAGCATTTCAAATGACATGTTCTTATTATATAATGATTGGTACAGTAATACAATTATGTATTCTAGTAGAATTATCTAGATAAATTACTGAACATTGCTAGCCTTTTAACTTTTAGCTTCAGCTCTAATATATTGCCTAAGCACTTTAGCTTTTTTCTCACCTAGTAGCCGAACTAGTTCTTCATCTCGAGCTTGAGTAACCCCTTTTAAACTACCAAAGGTCTTAATAAGTTTTTTCCTGGTTGCGGGGCCAATACCGGGAACATCATTTAGCATACTACTAGTTTGTCGCTTAGATTTTAACGTACTGTGATAGCTAACCGCAAAACGATGTGATTCATCTCTGATACGTTGAAGCAACTTTACTAAATTCCCGTTATTGGGAAGGTCTAGAGAAATGAAATCATCGGACTCCCGACTGAAGCCTCGCTGTTTTAATAAACTTTGTTTATCTAATTTAACGCAGGGCCAGTCTTGGCTAATAATTATCTCTTCATACTTCTTAGCCAACCCAACTGTAGGAATTTGCAAATCCTTTTCCCTAAGGACTGCCAGAGCTGAACTAAGTTGGCCTTTTCCACCGTCAATTAGTATAAAATCTGGCTTTCCCCACTGTTTAATATTCTTATCACTAAATCGTCGAGTTATTACCTCTTTCATGTGCAGGAAGTCATCATTGGTTTGCAATCGTGATTTGAACTTTCGGTAATTGGATTTATCGGCTACTCCGTTAGTAAACACCACCATACTGGC
>JAGQMX010000072.1 GCA_020428425.1 Candidatus Saccharimonadota bacterium
CACCAGCGCCCGTGCCACCAACCAAATTGTTGCTAGATCCTGCAACCATATTCACACCCCCGCCGTTTGATATGGAATCGTTATATGATCCAGTGTAATCAGTCCCTATGTAGTTACCTTGCGCAGTTGAATTATTAGTTATTAGGGTGACATTTGTAGTTCCAGCACCAGAAATTAGATTTCGTTTTGCTGTTGAACTACCACCAATTAGATTATTTGTTCCATCTGATATAGTCACTCCAATTTCAGTTCCTAGATCCGTTACGCCATCCTTGGCTATTCCAATATAATTCCCATACACTATACTCGTGCTTGAACCTGCATTCAAACCAAGACTGGCAGTCAAAGCACCAAAGCCTGCGATAATATTTCTATCTTCAGGATTTTCTCCACCTACCGTAGCTCCCGAGCCAGAATTAATAAGTAATCCTCGCATACTGGCTGCCCCTTTAGTTAAACCATCAGCTTTAACGCCAAGATAATTACCTTGAACGACAACATTATCAGCATCAACCAAAATGCTACTCTCATTACAGCTATTTATCGATAAACCCCGTATTTCTGATCCAGATCCAGAGAAAAAGTAAAAACAATGTCCAATACTAAGATTTCCGATTATCTCAATTGACAACGTACCGTTAAAAGGCATTGGGCTTACTGCCGTATTCTCTACTGCTCCTGTCTGTGTATATCCATCTATAGTAACTTTCTCGGTGATGTTTGGTAGTTGCGATGCAAGGCTTATAGTTTGCACTCCACTACCAGCTATATTAAAGTCTATTACGTCCATATCACTAGGGTTAGCATTACTATTAGCATCAGTAATAGCTTGCCTTAGACTACCAGCACCTGAGTCATTGGTATTAGTAACAGTAAAGGTAGCAGGGGCTGCGTGGGCTTTGGTGGGAGTTATAGATTGTAATAAAACTAAACCAAATACTAGTGTTACAAAAGTTAGGATAGAGATAAATACCCTACTCCTTATTACAGCATTAGCATGAACTGTGTTTGCTTGTGAATTCATAATGTTTGTTATCGCTCAATACACCTTATGGTTATCGAGTATATTGTAACATGAACGGAATAAAATGGTTAGGCTTCTATTATGGAGCTAAGCGATTGATATCTCTTGGGAACAAAGTAGCTTCTTTGACGTTATTCAAGTTAAATAGCTTTTCAACTAAACGCTCTAGGCCTAGCCCGAATCCTCCATGTGGAGGCATACCATATTTAAATGCACTCAAGTAAGCAGCGTAACCCGGTTGGCTAGGATCTCCGCCCATTTTTTTAAGCTGAGCCACAAGCTTTGGATATTCGTGCTCACGCATACTTAAGGTGGTAATTTCGACTCCTCGGAACAGTAAATCTGCCCTTAGTGCAATATCAGGATTAGTAGGATCTGCTTTATGGTAAAACTTAAATGTTTTATCTTTTGCTGACCAACCGGTAACAAATACTGCTTCACTTCCTTTATTCTTTTTTGCCCAGTCGCAAATCCAGCGCTCTTCTTCTGGTCTAGTATCGGCTTCGCTTCTATAATCGATCTTTGTATCCTTAAAATACATATCGTGTATTTCATCAATTGTTATTCTTGGTATATCTTTCGATGATTCAGGTAATTTAGCTTTGTTAACATTCCATTTCTTGAATGTGTCTTCGTTTTTCTCCCATGATTCATTGACTACGTATAGTAATAAATCACCTAAGATATTTTGAAGTTGATCAAAATCAACGAAACCTAATTCGGCATCAATAGTTAAGAATTCACTCATATGTCTAGTCGTAGCACTTGGCTCTGCCCGATATGTCGAGCCAATCTCAAAAACTCGCTCAAACACCCCTACCATCATCTGCTTATAGAACTGAGCGCTCTGGGCCAAGGTTGCTTGTTTGCCAAAATAATCTAGGGTAAAAGTTTCAGCGCCTCCTTCTGTAGCTTCGGCTAACAATTTAGGGGTATGTATCTCTGTGAATTCATTTTCTCTAAAATATTCTCGAACTAACTGGCACACTAAATCTTTGGTCTTGAATAACGCCTGCTCGTTTAAGTTACGTAGCCCAATGGGGCGATTATCGAAAAGCGTTTCTAAGTGTTCACTCTTATGACTTATTGGTTTATCTATTTCAATTGGCGGTTCATCGGTTACTGGCACTAATACTTCGACTGTAGGTTCATGAATCTCAGCCCCACCTGGTGATCGATCATCTTTGTATACTTTTCCAGTTATCGCAACTACTGTTCCAATTTGAAGTCCACGAAGTTTTTCAACTTCTGTTTTATCTTCAACTAGAACCTGAACTAGGCCGCTTCTATCCCGAATATTTATAAAATTCAGCCCACCTAGTAAGCGTTTCTTATGAATCCAACCTTGAATTGTTACAGATTGATCTATATGTTTTGCAATATCTCGAGCTAGGGTTCTCACATTCTTCCTTTTTTGGCTAATTTACAGATGTAATCATAACAGATTACCAGCTATTCGTCATATTTATAGATGAAGCATTATATATGCAAGTTAACTTAAGTTGTTTTCTGTTCTAGTTTTGTAATTCGGGTCTCATGTTCTACTAGTTGCTCATGGACAGCCTGATTTGTATTCTCGATAGCGTCTGCTACGGATTGAGATAAGTTGTCTATTCTAGTGCTAAGTTTATTGTCAAATTTTGAAATATCGACTTTAACTTCTGTAATTTGCTTACCTAAACCTCTGACTTGGTTGGTAAGTTCTGCAACATCTGTACTTAGGTTATCAAAATCAGTACGGAAGCCGGAAACTTCTTGAAATACTGTTGCGGCAATAAACTGTTTTAGGTCTTGAATTATCTCATCGTTCATTTATCGATTGTAACAAAACAGATCTATGTAATTTGAACAATCATTTGTCGTCAGTTGGTGTCGGTTCTTTGTCTGCTTCTACATGTTTATGGCTCTTGGCGTCTTTCTTGGCTTGCAGTGCTGCTACCGCTCGTAGATCTTCGTATTTATCGAACTCATCTACAATTTGTTTACCTAAAACCTGCTCTAATACATCTTCTATGGTTATTAACCCTACTATTTCTTCAAAGCCGTTAACCACAATAAATAAATGATGCTTAGTCTTTAGAAATGCCTGTAATGCGTGGCCTAGATGTTTTTCTTCATTAACGTAGTAAACTTTCTTGCTCATTAATTTGTTTACTGG
>JAGQMX010000005.1 GCA_020428425.1 Candidatus Saccharimonadota bacterium
GAACCAAACGTAACAGATTGAAAATGAAGTTACAGATCAAAAAAGAGTGATACGGTTGCAAGACTAAAGCTCAAAAACAAACAACAAAAACTAAACGGCCCTACTCGCAAAGGGCCGTTTTTTATTTCAACAAATATGTCCTTAGCAGTATCAAATTCTTAATACTATGCCCAATTTGTATGTGAAATTTCCATATATTTCTTACTCCACTATCCACCTATTTTTCTTTTCATTTCACGTCTTGGGTACATGATAGTTCATAAATTTAGTTATATCCACTTGACCCCTGTTGAATAATTTGATACACTTTAGCCTAACCTTAAACAAGCACGAAGGAGTTTAGCAATCGCCAAGACTACCCGTCTGAATAATATGATTCGGGCAAATGAATTACGGGTCATAGACCAAGATGGAACACAATTAGGTGTGCTGTCGCGTTCGGAAGCATTGCAAATGGCTGAAGAGCAAGGTCTAGACTTAGTGGAGATATCGCCTGATGCGAACCCACCAGTAGTTAAAATCATAGATTGGGGAAAGTTCAACTACCAAAAGACTAAGCAGTTGCAAAAGAATAAGAAGAATGCCAAATCATTCGAAGTTAAACAAATGCGATTCGGTCTAAAGATAGGTGATCATGATCTAGGTGTAAAGGTTAATAAAATCAATAATTTCCTCGAATCTGGTCATAAGGTTAAGATAACCATATTTTTCAGAGGTCGGGAAATGGCTCACAAAGACCTAGGCTTCCAATTAGCCGATAAGGTATTAGCAGCTTTTGGTGATACAATATCAGTCGACCAGAAGCCTCAATTGAGCGGTAAACAACTAAATTTCGTAATCAGGAGCAACAATAATGCCAAAGTTAAAAACACATAGCGGTACCAAAGACCGTATACGAGTTACCAAGAATGGTAAAGTTCTAAGGCGACACTCTATGAGTAATCACTTCTTGCAAAAGAAGAGTGCATCTAGGAAGCGAAAGCTTGCTGGACTAGAACAAGTTCATGGTAAACCCAAGAAAAACCTTAAAGCAATGTTAGGATCTAAGTAATGCGCGTTAAAAGAGGCGTAACCAGCCATGCAAAACACCAGAAAATTAGAAAAGCCACTAAAGGTATGTCTAGAGGTAACAGATCTAGCATCAAACGTGGTAAGCAAACAATAACTAAGGCTCTGCAGTATGCCTATCGTGATCGACGAAACCGTAAAAGAACCTTCAGAGCTCTATGGAACTCAAGAATTAATGCTGCTGCCCGCTTGAACGGCACAACTTATAGTAAATTCATCGCTAATTTAAAATCGGCTAAAATTGAACTAGATCGTAAAGTACTTAGTGAAATTGCAGTTAATGAACCTGAAGTATTTACTAAAATAGTCAAAACAGTTCAAAAATAAATACCCTCAAGATAACTCCATAGGATGGCTAACCAAGCATTGTTATCGATAGACAAACAAATACCGCCCTTATCTGGCGGTATTTTATATTGAACTCAAAGGTGTTAGGTTACCTATAAGCCGGGTTCTGTAATCCGATAAATCGAATCGCTGACCATCTATCTAGCCACATAGTTGCCTATGTGATCAAGCGGTTAATCGATGCACTAAGCCGGATACCTATATATGCACATCTCCTTGCAACGAACAGGGTTTACCATTCTTAGCCGTCACCGGTAAAGAATACGAGCTCTTACCTCGCTCTTTTCACCCTTACCTCTAATAAATTAAAGGCGGTATTGTTTCTGTGGCACTTTCCCTAAAGTTACCTTTGGTTGTCGTTAACAACTGTCCTTCCGTATGTTGCCCGGACTTTCCTCCCTTTCATAAATGAAACGGTGGTCAGCCAATAACCTAACGCTTACTATTATACCACCTTTTTATCGTTTATGGTATCTAGCACCTGATTAACTAGTGAATCAGCTTTCTTATTCCGCTCTCTTGGTACGTGAGTGAAAGTAATCTTCTTAAACTTCTTCGAGGACTCTACAGCAGAATTATAGAGTGGTAGTAAATCGACATTTTTTACTTTGTATATCCGTTTCATTTGGTTGATAACCAGTAGGCTATCCATATTTACATGTAAACTGGTTATTCCTAGCTTAAGGGCGGTTTCTAGACCTACCTTTAGCGACTGATACTCCGCTTGATTATTGGTTGTAATTCCTAAATATCCACCATCCTCAACTAGGATCTTATCGGCCATATCATATATAACAAAGCCGTATGCTGATGGGCCAGGATTACCTCTAGAGCCGCCATCGCCAAACATCTTAGCCTCAAGTATTTTTCCCTCACCTGTCGTTTCATTTTCTAGCCCCAAAAAGTCGAAACGAATCAGTTTCATAGGTGTTTTACTGTCCACCTGAGGGCCATAGTATCTACGGAAAGTCTTAAGTAGTTCATCGGTTGAAACGAACTTCTCATCACCTACCATATCTTCTTTAGTAATAGAGCCTATCTGCTTCTCAAGAATACTAGTAATCAAAGCCCTACCTATTGGTTCATATGAGCTGGGTTTATTTGGATCGACCTTATCAATTAAATGAATAACATCATTTACATGCAAATCCTTATCATCGTTAATTCTCCAGGTAGAATGGGCCTTGCCGGCTATAACGTTTTTTGCGAAGTCGTGGTTTATTTTTAAACTTTTCATTACTGTCTATTGTCTCATACATAAATTAAATTCTTATTATTGGTCAGGGTGAGAGGACTTGAACCTCCGCTCTCTGGACCCCCAGCCCAGCGCTTTACCGACTAAGCTACACCCTGTTGATGCTAAATAAATAGGCTGGTTACCAACATGACAACCTGGAATTAAACCCAGGTGGGAATCCTCACGCTACAACCACGGTCATAGCAAATGTTAGAATCCCTTATGATAAGTATTCAGATTATCATATTGTTGGCTCCAGCCACCTATATTGTAACCGGAAAAGCCCTGCAATTACTAATTTTTAACTAAGTAGGAATTTATACAAGAAATCGATACTATTGACCACAATTGGTCCCGCAACTGGGTACAAAACAAACATGAATAGAACAATAGACATTAAGCCAAACGACTCGATAGAGTACATTAACCTCTGCAATGGCTCAGGTGCAAAGGCATACAGTAGACGAGATCCATCTAAAGGTGGGAATGGGATCATATTAAACACAAAGAAACTTAAATTAATTAAAATAAATATACTGAATATATTAAACAAGTCAGTACCAATAGCGATTCCCCCGACTCTCACAATTAAAGCTGCTAGGGCTGCTAGGATGAAATTAGTTAGTGGCCCAGCAATACCTATTAAAGCTGAGCCAAACTCCTCATACCGCACATTTTGAGGATTAAATGGAACAGGTTTAGCTATAAAGAAAGGTGGTAAGCCAAGCAATATTAAACCGACTGGTAATAGTACTGTGGTAAACATATCTATGTGTTTTAAAGGATTCAGGGATAATCTACCAAGATCTTTGGCAGTCGGATCACCTAGCCAATGGGCAGTAAACGCGTGCATCGCCTCATGTACCCCCATAGAAAGGATAATTGAAACCAAGACAATTACTATGTCAATTCCGGATATTTGAGAAAACATACCACTACAGTATAACAAACATCGCCATCTAAAATTAAAGCTCTCCTCCCTTGACTTATGTTGAATTTACAGATAAAATAACACCTTGAATCTATAAGGAATTATTATGCAAAAATGTCAGTTAACTGGTAAAGGCAAGCAATACGGTAGTAATGTAAGTTTTTCCCAAAGACACACCAAGAAAGTTTGGAAACCAAATCTTCAGAAGAAGACCATAATGGTAGACGGCAAAAAACTAACCCTAAAGATTAGTACTCAAGCTATCCGAACATTAAAGAAAAAAGGCCTACTAGTTTAAGTAGAACCTTTTTCGTGTTGTTGCTTAAGCGATCAGCTAATTGATCGCTTTTTGTATTTATTGACGCTCTAATACTACAAAGCTAGGCTTCTCAGTATACAAATCAGTATTCTTCAATTTTAACTTAGCAACAGTTTCTTTAGGTTCTACGCCTAACTCCTTAAAAAAGCTAGACAACTCGTTAGCCGGTACCGGATACTTTATTGCTTTATCAGCATAATTAGTCGGAATAACGATCTTTGGATCGATATCTTTAATCAACTTCTGTGCACCCTTCGAATCTAGGGTAAACCCATTACCGCCAACTGGAGTTACTAGAATGTCTATCATCCCAATTTCTTCTAACTGTTTTTCATTTAATTCAGGATATACATGGCCAAGGATTACAAGTCTAATGTCATTTGCTACGATTTTATAAATTATTGAATGATTCACCCCTTTTTCATCAACATGAAGTCTTGCAGGTATACCAACAATTGAGACGTTGGATAACTCATACTCCCCAGGACTATTTATTGCAAAATGAACCCCCTCCTCCAGTTCTGAATTCCTGTTAGTGTGTAGTGTGATGTCTGGTGGTTTGGTTATTGTTTTTTGACCAAGCTCAGCTAGATTGTCATCGACAACAATACTCGCTTCCTTAGTTGTTATTTTTAGGCAATTTGCACCAAAATACTGTAATTCCATATATTATTCCTTTCTATGCTGACATTATGTTTTGTTTATCGACAAGTACCTGGACTTTAGAGTTAAATACATTGTTGATAAACTTATCGTTTATCTGTCTACGATAGTTAAACTCTTTCATAGTCATCACGGTATAGCGTAATTCTTTTTTCTCTTTCTTTTCTAAATCAGCTACATACTTATCTAATTGAACCTGATTTATGTCCCCAACGACTAAGAAATCTACTCCACTATGCTCGTCCCGTGTAAACTGCCCAGTATACAGTGCTAACTGTACATTGCCGAGTACTTTCAATGGATTGTCAGCTACTTTCTTAGCTATGCCAGCTTTTTTAGTCTTGGGTGCTGCGACTGAACTTGAATTGAATATCTCAGATAACGGATTATAGTACTGGTAATCCTGATTTACCTCATAATACAATTTATTATTGTTATTATCTGAAGTAATAATACCAACACTGAGCAAATTAGCTAACTCACGGCGAACAGAGTTTATCTGTTCATCAATCTTTCTAGTGATTTCTCTAACAAAAAAGGACCTATTCGGATTACTATAGAATAACTTTAGTAGTTTAACTCTTGTTTTTGACCCAAATAGTTGTTCGACCATAATGTTACCTCTGTATACCCCCGCACTTGCTCAACTTGTGCGTATCTTATTTGTTGCCTGAACTACACCTATTGTAACAGTAAATACTAATCATTACGAATGTAATTGTTCAGTAGTTTTATGGTAGATTCAACATATTTACTGGGGTAATTTAACCAATGAATACTTTTATTTCTTTTGAACCAAGTTGCCTGCTTCTTTGCCAATCGTTTGTCAGCAATAATGCATTTGTTTATACAATCTTCCAAGTTTAAACTGCCGTCCAGATATCCCTTAAAGCTAATGTAGGCTGGGGCTTGCAAAGCATTCGGCTGCCAACCAAATTCAGCGACTACAGATTTTAGCTCCTCAATTAACCCATCTTCTACCATGTTTCTGGTCCTTTTTTCGATTCTTTGTAGTAGAACATCTTCAGGTGGTGCTAAACCTACCAACAGTGTATTATCCCGTAACTCTCTATTATTTGGGGCATTGGCTCCTGACTTTAATATTCCTAGCAAATGTCTTGGATTGTTGCTATTCGTCGGTAGTTCCAAACCCATATCTCTAATCAGTCGTTGCATCTGTGCTGTAGTCATTTCTTGATCAATCTCCTGCTGGTTGTAATCCCTAAACTGATAGTTATAAATTACAGCATCTATGTACAAACCACTTCCACCGACTAATATCGGTAATTTACCTCTTCTGAGAATGTCGGCAATTGCTTCATCGGCTAATCGTTTGAAATCAGAGACATTAAAGTCTTGACTAGGCTTAATAATGTCCAACAAGTGGTGCCTCACCTGGATACGGTCCTGTTGCGTTGGTTTGGCTGTTCCAATATCTAGACCTTGGTAGACAGTTCTAGAGTCGGCGCAGATAATCTCACCATTAAACTGCTTCGCAATCTGTATAGCTCGCTGTGATTTTCCAGACGCTGTTTGGCCCAAGATAACTAATAGCAGATCAGAATTCACATTTTCCATAAATACTTCTCGAGATTCACCACATTAAAATCATCATCAACTGGGATACCGTCCGCTGCCAAGGCCTGTTTATGACCGGCCTTGCCGCCTGGATAGCCTTTTGCCAGTCCCCCCTGTTTATTTACAACTCTCTGCCAGGGTAAATTAGCAGGACCAGTGTGTGCAATTTGTCCGACCTCCCATGCCGCCCAAGCCGCACCACATTTAGCTGCGATAGCACCATAGGTAGTAATTCTACCTTTAGGCATTCTCGCAACAATCTCGTACACCTTATCATTAAAGTCTGAATCTACCCTAGACATATTGATAGTTATTTAAGGTTAGTAATAAATTCAGTAAGCTGGTCCAATTTAACTTTCTGCTCACCGACCTGAGTTCGAACACTCACTTCTTGATTTGCTTGATCTCTAGGTCCAACTATTAACAGCAGCGGGATTTTCAAGTCAACTGCATCCCGAATTTTCTTGCCTAATGACTCATTTCGATCATCTACTGTGAGCCTGATTTCGTTATACTTAAGCGGTTGCATCAAGATAACTCCAGACAATGCTTCCCTTATCTGATCAACATATTCTTTAACTGAGTCGTTAATTGTCAAAACTCTAACCTGTTCTGGAGCTAGCCAAAATGGAAGCCAACCAGCTGTCTTTTCTAGATAAAAGCCCATAAAACGCTCAATGGAACCAAGGATTGCTCGGTGGATCACTAACGGATGGTGCTCATTATTATCTGAATCTACGTAAGTAAGCCCCATGCGGGTTGGGACCAGCAAGTCTATCTGTGATGTTGCTATAGAGTCCTCTTTACCTAGTACGTTTCTGGTCTGGATATCTACCTTTGGACCATAGAAAGCGGCCTCCCCTTCTGCTTCGACAAAATCAGCACCAAATTCTTCGAGAGCCTGGCGAATGATATCTCCAGCTGCCCTCCAAGCTTGTTTATCACCTTCAAATTTATCCTTATCAAAATCTGGTAGTGATAAACGATACCAATAATCGTCAATAGCAAATACTTCATAAACCTTCTTAAACATGCTGAGAACTTTAATAAACTCATCTTTAAGTTGCCCCGGTGTAACGTAAATATGAGCATCATTTTGAGTAATTGGCCCGCGGACCCGAATTAGCCCAGTTAGCGTACCAGATAGTTCATGTCGATATAGACCAGATTGCTCTGCTAATTTCAGAGGTAGATCGTTATAACTTATTACTAGTTTTTCATATAACTTGTGATGGTGGGGGCAATTCATCGGAGATACATAGAATTTCTGGTCTTCTGAATCGATGATTGTAAACATATCTTCTGAATAAAACTGAGCATGACCAGAACTCTGATACAGCCGCTCATGAGCAATTACTGGAGTATCAACATATGAATAACCCTCGGCCTCCTCTATCTGGCGCATATAACGTCCCAAAAGAGATTTAACTACAGATCCACGGGGCATAAGTAGCGGTAAGCCCTTACCTACATCCTCGTTAATTGTAAATATCTGTAGCTGCTCACCCAGCAGACGATGATCTCGGCCCTTTGCTTCTTCTAACATAGCTAGATATTTGTCTAATTCCTCTTTTGTTTCAAAGGCCACCCCATATAAGCGTTGCATCTGAGGATTATCTTCCTTTCCTCGCCAATAAGCTCCAGCTACTTTCATAAGCTTAAAAGCTCCAACTTTGGAGGTGCTGGCAACATGTGGTCCTCGGCATAAATCGGTAAAAGGTCCGTTGCTGTAAAAAGATACTTTCTCCACCTTAGTACCACCTTCGCTAGCTACCCCAAGTTCTTCACTATCCAAGTCTTTTGCTACGGTTGTACCAGAACGCTGTAAATCATTTAATAGCTCTAGTTTATATGGTTGATTGTTCTCCTTGGCCCAGTCAATTGCTTCATCTATAGGCATCTCAGACTTCTCAAATGGTTGATTTTGTTTTATTATCTGTTGCATCTCCTGTTCGATAGCGGGAAAATCATCCTCTGAAAGGGTCACGTTACCTAAATCAAGGTCATAATAAAAGCCATTTTCAATAACTGGACCGACGCCAAACTTTGCCTTGGGCCATTTCTGTTGTACTGCAGTAGCCATGATATGCGCCAAAGAGTGCCTCATTGCATACAGTTGTTCTGATTTGTTATCTATTTTAGCCATAAACTACCTTTCATGAAATTAAAAAACACGTCCTTTTAGGTTAGATTTAAGTATTCTCGTAACTATACTCAAATGACCATTAAAACGTGCCTTGGTCCCTGTTACGGGAGGTTCCACCTAGACATTTACTCTTGTAAGCTGTGTTAGACCCTTATCTTACCTTGTGTTGGGTTTGCTCCTCGGTTGGTGAGTCCGGATCTTAGCAGTTTTAGTATATCATAGTCTTCTCTGTTTTTACTCTGTTTCTAGGGGATAAATTAATAGAGATTGAATGAGTTCGCATTACATTCAATCTCTATCTTTTTTGGTTAAAAAAACCTTCTCAAAACTTCACTCCAGTAATCATAGCAGTGATAGCATTATAAGGCTAGTAAATTAATATTGTCATAAATACATTATTACCTGTGTAAAGAACTGTGATTATTTATACCATAAAAGGTATACAGATTTACACAGGATTTTACGACATTAAAAAAGACCCGCTAAGGTCTGTTAGTTGTACTGGTGGGTGATACAGGATTTGAACCTGTCACCTCCTCAACGTCAATGAGGCGCTCTAGCCAAATGAGCTAATCACCCATGCTTATAATAAAACTACTGAATAATACCTCAGTGCACGAGCAATTTCAATATCTACCCCTGTTATTGCTTTCACTCCTTGATCTTTAGTATTGATTTATTTGTCCGAATATGTTATCATAAGCATGTTAATTGAGGTAATTATTGGTTTGAGTACCAACAAGCAAACAGCTCTTGCTGGATTTCAGCTCTTTTACGAAGAGTTGCCGTCCTCAAAGTTGATTCGAAGAGTACGAAGATCTAGATCTACAGCTAAGTCTTAGAGACTGTAACGTAGTTTAGCCCTTCAAATTACCGTGGGCCCTGTTTGTTATACCCATATTCTATTAGTTTATCCACTAGCATTTTTTATAGCTGTATGACAATATATAGACATGGTATGTATATATTGTGGATCAGAAACAGAAATATCTAACTCCCGAAATCAAAAGAAAACCAATTCTAAGTGGCGCCGTAGAACTTGTCCGCATTGCCAGGCAACGCTAACGACCATAGAAACCTTTGACCTATCCAAAGCAGTATCCGTACGCAGTAATAAGTCATATCAGCCCTTCTCAAGGGACAAATTATTCATCAGCTTGTTCTACTCATGTAAACACCTGAAGAAGCCTGAGCTAGTCGCTGGTGGCCTAACAGACACAATTATTAGCAAGCTCATGCCCCGTATTTCCGATGCAACAATAGATATTTCTGAGATAATTGAAGTATCGGCTGATACACTTAAGCATTTCAACAAAGCAGCTCACGTCTACTACCTTGCATATCACCCGCTACAAACCAAAAATTCTTAACAGTTTTCATGAGGAAATTGGCTATTTATAAACGATTCAGTGTCAGTATTCTTAGATAACTCTTTTCTTATCTTTGGTTACTACCGCCTTATCGGTAACATCGAACTTATCTAGGTATCTACCAAACATTAATCTGGTCTGAGAATATAAAGCTGAAAAAGCACTATAGAAGATAGTAGTAATAGGCAGATAAATCCACTGCACAACCATAAACAATGAACGATGGGCTTTATAGCGTTCAGGTTTAGGTGGCAAAGTCCTAAGACTAAAGAATAAAGAGATCATAATTCCAAACATCGCCAGACGCTGTAAATCACTAACTATTATAGGTAGTTGGTTTGCTCCAAAGTCTTTGGGATTTAGTAATACCGGGATAAAGGCTGAGAAAGTAATAATCAGGGCTGAAGTAGCCCAGGATACATGCCCTTCCAACAATCTCAGAGTTTTTGCGATCATATCAAACCGAGGAATCTTATTCTTCTTAAAAAACCCAGTTCTGACAACATAGGCAATATCTGAAGCACCCCAAGACCAACGCTGCATTTGCACGAATTGAGCTTTTAGGGTTTTTACATAAGTAGTAGATAGTACAGCATCTTGGTAAATAGGAAGAAAGACAGGATATACCTCATGTTTACCATCGTACCTAAAATAGGTTCGCCAGAATTGGTGACCATCCTCTACCACTGTTCGTACACTCCAATAATCTGTATCGATTAGGGTTTGCATGCTCTGAGCATGAGCAGAAAAGTTGCGCAGTATATGGGGTCGTAAGGCAACAATAGTCTGCCAAAAGGAGTTACCCGTTGCTACTACTCGCATTGGGGCTGGAGCATCCCATATATTATTTGTGTACAGTGGTATAGGTTGGTACGAAACATATTTTGGATCCTCAGTCATGCAATATGTATAAGTAAGAGCTGCTAAATACTTCCGATGGGGATGATTATCTGAGTCTAGCGTTGTAAGGATTACATTGATTGGCTTAAGCTTTTTGGCCTCAAGGTATTTTTCTAGCTTCCGACCAGCATAGGTTATATTGCCACCTTTTCCAATAACTTCGCCAGGAATATCGGCTGGATGTTCGACCGCAAAGGCATCATGAAACTTTGCTTTGTACTCGGATATTAATCCATTTACACGCTCTTTTGTCTCGGGGCCACCTCGCTGTTCATAGGCAATAATTAGGATTACCTTATCCAGATCATACTCTGAGGCTAACACAGCTTCTATAGTAGGCACTAATACCTCTCTTGATTCTTTGTATGTTGCAATCATAACAACATGTGTAACGTCGTCTGGCTTGACCAATCGAGGTTTATCTTTTAATAACTGCAAATTTGAATAATGCCATTTTGGCCTCTCAAAGTCTTTATCTATATGACCTTCAAGCTGTACTTCAGCCAATAGACTCTGCCAATCTAATTTCCTCTGTCTTCCCATTATTCGCCAGCCTTGAAGAGCCCGTATATTCATACCAATAGACTTAACAAACCACAGCAACATATATGAAATAATGAAAAATACCGTCAGAGTAGGATTAATAATGCTCAAGGCAAATGGCAGTATTAATATAGACCAGCTCAGTGCACCGGGCAATATTTCAAAAAATCTATATTTGGCTCCCCTTTGGTTTTCATAAGGTATCTCAATATCTTGAACCTTCATTATCGATTACCTCAGTATTAGTAAAGCATTACTTACAATAATCGCGAGTAGTGCCAATATACTACCAAGGCCCAAGACTACAACAGCGTAGTAACGATGATGACTGTAAACCTTCATGCTAATTAGCGTATTCATAGCTAATACCAATGCCAAGAAAGCGATAAATGCCAATATATCTAATACTTGCCCACCGTTATAGGCACTAATACCCAGATTAGCCCGGTAAGTAACAATATAATTACTCCCCTGGCCGCTACTTAGTCGCCAAAATATCAACACTGAACCTAGAATAGTCAGGAAAGAGTTTACTGTTAGAAACAATAGGATAGTTCGATCACTTAAGTAGTTTTTTGGTATATGCATCTTTGGTCCATTTTACACTTTTTATAGCTTCTTAACCAGTAGAAACAAGAAAAGATTCAATAGTTTACTGGAGCCGATGGTGGGAATCGAACCCGCGACCTCCGCTTTACGAAAGCGGCGCTCTAGCCAACTGAGCTACATCGGCAGAATCAACAGCGTAACTACATCTAATAACATATTGTAGCAATCATAAACGAAATAGTATGCATTCTATTGCTTTTTACCCCTTATATTGCTATCATTTGAGCTGTCAGATAGCCAGAATCACGAAATATGGGCCCGTGGTGTAGCTGGCCTAACACGCCTCCCTGTCACGGAGGAGAT
>JAGQMX010000073.1 GCA_020428425.1 Candidatus Saccharimonadota bacterium
TGCTCTACCCCTGAGCTAAGATGGCTTAACATGGCTATTTTAACAGATGTGAGAGAAAAATGGGATAAGTTTCTTAATATCGGATTTATTCAGCGTATTCCATACTGACTGGGGTTTGTATTTCACTACGGTGTTCCCCGATGTCTATCGGATATTCGCCGTTAAATGGCGACAGGTTGAAGTCTTCATAACTAAAACCTGTAGCATCTATCATACCCTTAAGGGAGAGGAAGCCTAATTTTTTTACGCCTAGCTCCTGTTTCATCTCTTCTACCTTTAGATTAGCGGCTGCCAATTCTTTTTGTGAGGGTGTGTCTATTCCATAGAAATCAGGGAATCTGACTGGGGGTGATGCCGATAAAAAGACCACTGACTTGGCACCATTTTTAGTCGCTTCTTCGACAATCTTCTTTGCTGTATCCATACGAACAATTGAGTCATCGATGATCACTAGGTCTTTGCCCTGGATTTCTTCACTAATAAACGAATGCTTACGTTTTAGTAAAAGATCGCGAAGGCTACTACCATTGGGAGTAATAAAAGCTCGGCCACTATATCGATCTTTTATTATTGCTTGCGAAGCGAATGGTAATCCTAACTCTTTTGCATAAGCTTCGGCTGCTGGAATTGAAGTGTCTGGCACAGGAATAACAAGTGTATTTTCAATGTCCTGATCTTTAACTTCTACCGGTTGTTCTTTAGCTAGTTGTCTTCCGAAACGTTTTCTAACTTCATGGACTCGTTGTCCATATAAATAACTATCAGGACGAGCAAAGTATACAAATTCAAAGATGTCTAGTTTCTGCGGGCCATCTACATCAGCAATTTGGATTCTATCATATTCTGTACTTGAAGATTGATCAAAGACATACATGTAGCCTGGCTCAACGTCGTGCAAATATTCTGCTCCGATAATATCCAGACCTACAGTTTCACTAGTTGTAGCAAATCCATATTCGGTACTGCCTATCGCTAGTGGTCGAATTCCCATTGGGTCTCTGAATGCTACGATTTGACCATTATGCATGCTGACGCAGGAGTAGGCACCACCAAAAAGTCCTAAACGAGAATTTAATTCAATTGCTGAAGGTAGATCATGACCTTGGGTTAGGGTTTGACCAATCTGGTAGGCCATCATTTCGGCATCGTTTAATAAGCTGGTAGTAATGTTGTGTGATTTTAGACTAGTCTCTAGTTTCTCAGTTGTTGGATTATTCCCATTTAACCCGAGTGAAAAACCTTTCTGTCTTTCTATGACCGGTTGTTTATGGCCGTTTTTTGTGCCATTGGTTGAGTACCGATTATGACCGATAGCCACCGGCCCCGGTAGTTGATCCATTGTAGAATCAGGAAAGACACTTGTAACATAACCTTCCCCTCTAATGTATCTAATTTGACCTTCAACCACCTCGCTAACAATACCACTAGCTTCTTGGCCTCTATGTTGCATATTCCTTAAAGATTCACGTACTACAAAAGCAGCAGGTATTTCTGGGTCCGTTGCACAATACCCAGCGATAGCGCATTTTTCTCTAAGTTCTCCCTCCATATATCTATAGTATAGTTTGACTACTCGTCAATTACTATAAAAATAACAAGTAAAATTTACAAAGTATTTAAGCTATTCTCTAATCTCGATTACCGGAAGATCAAGGTAGTATTTTTCACCAGCAGTTACATCTTGGTTATCTTTATATTCGCCGATAATTACACAAATAGCAGTTATTGCTTGGACTTCCTTATACATGTAATAGGCGCTGTAATCGTCACTCATTATGAATTTATCGGACTTAGGATCTTGGTAGACGAATAATTCCGGTGGTTTTGTATCTAGGTATTTCTTCAAGAAATATGCTCGATATTCCGCAGTTATTTTTGGTTGATAGTCAGAAAATGGTTCTATTAAATCCAAATTAATTATCGCTTTTCTGCAATAGATTTTCTTCTGGTAGGCTTGTTTTAATAGAGTCATTAACTTTTCGTCTTGCGGCTCATTATCTTCTCCGAAGCTTGTATCTAACTTAGATAGATCAATCATCCCTTTTTTGCTATCATCTGTATTGTGATCTTTATGGGAATATTTGGCCATTGCTATATTGTAGCAGCAAGCTAATTTTCTTTTTCCCATTTAAAGTCAGGGTGACCAAAATGCCCCCATTTTGCAGTTTGTTCAAATTGAGGTTTTTTTAAGTCTAGCCATTTTACAATTCCGTTTGGAGAAAGATCATAGCCTTCCACTTTTTGCGCTGTACCATCAACGATTACCGTGGCTTCGAGTGGCTGGTTATAGCCAATAGCGTAAGCTAGGTAGCAGTAGACTACACTTGCTTTGTGTTTCTTCAGGTAGTCCAAGGCGATTTTTCTAGCTGCATAGGCCGCTGATCGGTCAACTTTACTGGCGTCTTTACCACTATAACAGCCTCCCCCTATTGGAACTTGTGGTCCATAATTATCGACAACTAGTTTTCTACCAGTTAGTCCTGTGTCAGCATCAAAGCCTCCAATATGCCAATCTCCCGCTGGATTGATATGAAGCTTGGTGTTCGGATCGCACTTAGCTAGCTGTTGTGAATCAAGCCAGGTGTTTACTTCTTTTTTAAGTTCAGTACTTGGTGCATTTTGAAAGCTGGCAACCAGAGATTCTATTTTTCCATCCCTCAGTGTGACCTGAGTTTTACCATCAAATGGCCACTTTTCGAATAAGTATCGATTTAGTTGTCTACTCAATACTACTTCCAGTGGCAGATATTCATCAGTTTCACTGCAGGCGTATCCAACCATAATACCTTGATCACCAGCACCACCGCTATCCACTCCATTGGCGATTTCTGGGCTTTGCTTGACTATACGGACTTCTACTTCAACGTCACCGGCAATTTGTTTTACTATTGGTTTAACCACTACTTTGGCGGTCGAAGTAACCTCCCCGACTACAAATACTTTTCCGTGCCCTCCGGTAGTATCAATTGCTACACGAGAATTTGGATCATCTTTCAGATAGGCGTCAAGTAATGCATCAGATATTTGATCACAAAGTTTATCTGGATGTTTCGGTGAAACACTCTCGGCTGATTTATATATTGTTGGTTTGGTAGACATAAAAAAACTCCTTTCTGTCTACCGAGTAGGTAAGAAAAGGAGTTGGCTCCACATATCTTTCCCTAATCGGGCTGAACTTAGCACCTTACTGGAAAGCAGGTTGCCGGTGGATTAAAGGGTCAGATCCCTAGCCACACTCTTGATATTAAATTGTTAACGTTTTAATAGTAGCACATATTTGGGCTGTGTAAATATCATAATATATGAAGCTACTTGGTGCAGGGTGTAGGATTCGAACCTACGAAGGCATAAGCCAACAGATTTACAGTCTGTCGTGTTTGACCGCTTCACTAACCCTGCATGGAGCCGCCTATCGGATTCGAACCGATGACCTACGGTTTACAAAACCGTCGC
>JAGQMX010000074.1 GCA_020428425.1 Candidatus Saccharimonadota bacterium
ATCTGGCGATTGCTATCGAAATCTCCAATATGGGAAATAACTAGCTTGGTCTTTTTCATATTTAACTCATCAAGTAGTTCTGGGTCGGTAGCATCCCCATAAATGTAGGGTATTTGTTTTCTCTCTAATTCATCAATCGCATCTGGGTCGTAGTCTATAACTAGGTTTTTCTTAGTTAATGACTTCATTACTTTTACGAATCCACTACCACCACGACGGTAGCCAATCAGTATGGCATCATAACCAGTTGTTGTTTCATGTTCGACGTTAATTTTCTTACGTTCAAAGATGGATAGGTATTTTTCTAAGTATTTATATATTCCATCAGCATAGGTGATCATGTACGAGGAAATTGCAATTGTTACTATTCCCACAATTGTTACTAGCGACACGACTTCTGTACTAATTTGGCCATTCTTGAGCCCCAGTAGAATAAAGATTAACGAGAATTCACTAATCTGAGCAACTGCCAGACCGGCTTTGAAGCCAGTTTTTTTAGTGAAGCCCAAGACCCCCATAATCGTCATAACTATTAATGGGTTACCAATAAGTACAAGGGCCGAGTAGCCGATAACTTGGAGGAATAGGGTATTTATACCACCGAAATTAAGTTTAGCTCCTAGAGCTATGAAGAATACAACAATAAAGAAGTCGCGCAGTGGTCGCAGGCGGGAACTAATTTCCTGGGCATAATTCATACTGGCTAGCGATACACCGGCAACTAGGGCTCCGACTTCTAAACTAAAACCGGCAGCGTAGAACAGTGAAGCAATGCCAAAGCCCCAGGCAATAGCAAATAAGAATAACAGTTCTTGAGATTTAGACAGGAAATTACCCATTGGTTTTAGGATATAGTGAGCAAACAACATGGTTAGCCCGATAAGTCCGGCGCCTCTTGCTATTAGAATAATCAATGAGGAGGCATTAAAGGTACCAGTTCCAGATGCTGAGGCAATGACCAGTGCAAAGGTGGCCACAATATCTTGAACTAATAAGAATCCAATAGATATTTTACCGTACAATTTATTGTGCTCGTTTTTATCGGTTAGCAGTTTTAGGATAATAATTGTACTGGAGAATGTCAGGGCCACCGCAATAAATAGTGATGAAACAAAGTCGTAGCCAAATAATAGAGATACTGCCAGACCAGCTAGAGTAGTAAAGATAACTTGACCAAGTCCAGTTAGGATCGAAACTTTACCAACTTCTTTAATAATTTTGGGGTTTAACCCCAGACCAACCAGGAATAGCAACAGTGCAATACCGAAGCTACCCAGCAGTTCAATTGTCTCGTTAGCCGATATTAGCCCAAATACCGCTGGACCAAGTAATATACCACTGAAAATATGACCAACTATTAATGGCTGCTTGAGCCGTTTCATAAGCATCGCCATTGCAGTAGCAAAGACTATAACTAAACTAATTTCGGTAAATATATTGATAGCCATCTAATTAGGGGTGGTTTAAGCTATTTTTTAACAGGTTTAATAGCAAGACCTAGTATCACGCCGCCAAGAACTAACAGGGCCGATCCAAATCCGACTAACAGTAGCTTAATATTTTCATATTCTTGAATATTGCCAAGCAGTATTACGCAAGCTCCGGCAAACAGTATTCCAGAACCAGCAAATATTGCGGCCCCATCATCCAGTGATTTCCTCTTAGCTGGGCTCTTCTTCGTTTTACTTACTTTCTTCTTTGTTTTTGCCATTGTTTACCTTTCTATATATTCTTACGACAGTATACTAAATCGTAAGCATAACTACAATAAGATAGATAGACGTATAAATTACGTATATTTTAGTAATGTAGGTATTTTTGCCAACTAGGTCTTTTTACTTTTACTTCCACTTTATATCCTCTGCTTATTGTTTTTACTTTTATTCCCATAACATTTTTCCTCACTTACATGAAAAATCTCGTCTCAAAAAGAATTTTTCACTTATTTTATTAATATTTTTATTTTTCCCTGACAGACTCTCGCATGCCTTATCGAAGAATGCTATCCATTATTGCAGCCCAAACCGGTTATGTCAAGCTTAGTATTTTATTTAAGTTTAATTTTAGCTTTGCGTATTACTCGACAGATTGAAAGTAAAACCGTAATCTATATGTATGATAAAGCTTCTAAGCATCCTATTCTTCATTGCCGTGACAGTTGGTAGCGTGTCTTTGCAAAAGACTTATTCAAAGTACAATCGCAAGGAGTTAAAGAGACGGGCCAATAAAGGTGACGAATTAGCTCAGGCACTATGGAAGGCGGTGTCCTATGGATTAAGCCTGAACGTCTTACTTTGGGGCTTGATAGGTCTAAGCGCCGCAATTTTATTTGTACTTATGTCGACTACTTTGCCGAATTGGATGGCGATACTAGGGTGTGCATCGATTCTGTGGCTGTCTTTTGCTTGGCTACCAAATGTTCGGGTGTCGGAAGCTAGCGAGAAATTAGCTAAATGGGCAGCTCCAACCCTAAGTAAAATAATGCAAAAACTCTACCCCTTGCTCAATAAAATAGCTGGCTTTGTCAGTAAGCACAGTAAAATACATATACATAGTGGGCTGTACGAAAAAGAAGACTTCATAGAGTTGCTAGATAGCCAACAAAAACAAGCAGATAATCGGATGACTAATGCTGAACTTAACATTGTTAAACATGCTCTAACTTTTAGCGATCTACTAATTCGCGATGTTATGACGCCTAAACGAGT
>JAGQMX010000075.1 GCA_020428425.1 Candidatus Saccharimonadota bacterium
ATCAACTTTGACCCCTTTATTGGTTCCAGTTAAGACTACTGTTTTGTTTCCAGAAGAAAGATTTACCGATGGCATAGCCATCCAAGTCCAGGCAGTTGTACTTACTTTACTGCCTCCGAGTTTAGCTACATTACCATCGCCAATTTGTACATTCACGGAGTTATTGTTGGCATCAGCGGCTTTCATACGGACCCAAAGCTTATATGTGCCGTTTTCTGGAGCAGATACCTCGCCAGTGATTGTTCCATAATTATTTGCAGTATTAGTAGTAGTTGTTTGCTTTAGCTCATTAATCCTTTGCACCCGGCTATCATTCTTCAATATGTCATGAAATTTAGCTAGTGATTGATTCTTTAGTGCACCTTCAGCTGTTGCATTTAGTATAGAGTCGAAATATGCATAACCTAGTAAGTCTTGGTTATTACTAAATCCCCAGTTCCAATAACTCTGCATTTCTGCTGCAGCACGAGAATCATTGCCAGCTACACCCCACTCCGCAATAGCGTAAGGTATGTTCTTAGATTTAATAAAACTAACAGAGTTCTTCCAGGCAGTTAAGTCTTGGATACTAGAGGTTGGCTTCTCGTTATAGTGATCAATTCCCATAAAGTCCCATATACCATCTACCCAATATTCATTAGGATCACGATTAGATCTAGAATCATGTGTCCAACTCATAATTACAGGTGCAAAAGCAATATTCTTCGTTCCAACTGCTGTCATCCTTTCACGGAATTTACGCTGCATAGCGCGCCATTCTGCGAATGTTCCATCACAGGTCTTTGGAGTTTTCTTTTCACAGCTTTCTCTACCAGTACCAGTATTGGTATTATCTTCTGGTTCATGGTAAACCGTAAACCAGATAGGACCACCTGTAGCATCCATTTTACGTAGCAGGTCGTCAATCTCTGCATCATGTTGGCCATTGGCTACTGCAGCCCACTTCGGCGTCTTAGTAGATACCCAGGGTAGACGGTTATTAGCTAGATCTGACTTGATGGTAGATATCATAGAAGTTCGGTTGTTATTCCAGCCATAGAAAGTTCTTCGTACAGATAGCGACTTACCAGTAGGTTGTTCGTGGTAAGTTGTAGGATCATCATTACCGTTTGAAGTACGGGCTACAGTAGCTCCCCAATAGGCCTTACCGGTAACTAGTGGGTTTGGGTCACCGGGGAAGCGTTGGGTGTTGGTTGTGGTAGTAATTGGTCTGTTAAATTCTACAAACTTGCTATTGGAAGCTTGTGAGTCTGGTGCAGCGCTCAGCCCACTACTTAGTTCTGCCTTTTCTGCTTCAAAACTTGAAGTTGCAGCATTGGCACTAAGGATTAGTAGTGCTCCTAGAAATGCGAATACACCGGCTATTAATAGCCCAGTCTTTTTATTTAATTGAAAGTTTCTACCTAGTATTGGTTGCTTTTTATTCCGCGAACTTGATCTAGATCGTTTTGTTTTTTGTTTCGTCGCCATATTTGCTATTTTTGTTTTTAGGTTTATTACTAATATATTGCTCTAATGCTTAGTTATTGTCAAGTTTATTTCTCTAGTGATTTTTCAACTCAGTATACTTATCCTCAATAAGCTATACTATTAATGTATGTTAGAAAAAATAAAGACATTGGTAAAAAACCCAGATATCTATGACACCAGAGTACTAGGGCTGGTTGCTTTTGGTATTGTGGCGCTACTTGTGAGCTGGAGTGGAATTAAGTCAATTCAAACCAATTATGAATTGCAGAAGCAAATATCTGTTGCCAAACAACAAAATGAAGTGACCCAGCTAGAGAACGATAACATCAAACTACGTAATGAATATTATAAAACTGACGAATTCCTTGAATTAGCTGCAAGACGACAGTTTGGTTTAGCTGCTCCAGGTGAGAAAGTATATATAGTGCCCAAAACAGTTGCTCTAGGCAATATTAAAGACCAATCTACTGTTGCTACGGAGCAACAGCAAGGACAGGAAAAATCTAAACCATTCTATCTAAACAATTTAGAAGCCTGGTTTAACTTCTTTCTGCGTAAGAATACCGACTAGATTGTTGGATAGTAAAATGTAATAAGTTATCGGACTTTTGTAATAAGTCGTAAGTTTGCAAGGTAGTGTTCGTAATCAACACTTGGATGGGTATTTAAATAGCTCATGTGTTTATCGACGAAAGGTATTTCATTATCTGGGTATTCTTCGCTATTAGCCGTATAGCTAGACTGAGTATTGTACTTCGAGTCTTTTAACATTTCTATTAATGTTTGTTTGATTTTGGCTGCTTCTTCTGAGGCATAAAATGCTATAGTTCGTTTTGTTGAGGCCATATTTC
>JAGQMX010000076.1 GCA_020428425.1 Candidatus Saccharimonadota bacterium
GCAGCCCCAGACTCTGGCGGTTCAGAAGGGTCTGGCACCAACTCCGACTCCGACACCATCCCAGACTCCATAGAACAAGCAGCCCCTAACAATGGAGATGGTAATAATGACGGTACACCAGACTCTCAACAATCCAACGTAACATCATTGCCTGATCCTAAGACCGGTAAGTACATAACTCTTATGTCACCATCTGGCACTACCCTAACATCTACTTCAGTAGTTGCTGAAAACACTCCAGGCTCTACTAATGACGATACTTCCTTTGACTATCCCCTAGGACTAGTATCCTTTACTCTAGACGGAGTTACTCCAGGTTCTACTAATGACATTACTATCTACTACTCTAACCCGGATAATACAGACCCCAGTTCCTATGTACTACGTAAACACAACCCTAACACTAAAACTACCTTTACTATTGGCGATACAGTACTAAGTAGTACTACAATTAATAACATTCCTACCATTCCTACCATTACTGCTAGTTACCAAGTTACTGATGGACAAGACTTAGACATAGATGGTGAAGCTAACGGAACCATAGTAGACCCAGTAGGCCTAGCTACAACAACAGGCGATAGTGAGTTGTCAGGTACTGGAGATAATACTAACTGGGTAGTATCACTAGCAGGAGTATTATTCATCTCAACTACAATCTACACTAGATTGTTATTTAGGAGAGATGCGGAAGAGAAGTAGGTCTGTGGGTAAATCGATTATGCCTTCTAAGTAAGAAGTTATTATGGCTTGTGTTACAATTAAACTCATGAATAAGATTAAACAACTATACATGTCACCACCCACCCCTATTAGACACCGGAGGCTTAGTTAGTTTTTCGTTAATTTAACAAAACTAGATAACAAAAGCGGCCTCCGGGCCGTTATTTATTTTGTTGTCTATGGAGATAATATGGAAATGGAAAGAATATTGGATGATAGTGAAGTTTTGATCCGGCAGGGTTGGATTGAAGCTGCCAGTCAAATATTAACGGATGGCCGAAACTTGAAGGATGAGGCGGTTATTCATGGTGAATATTTATCTAGGTTAGTTATTAACAGTGATCTGGAGGTAAGTGATTTAAGACAGGGAGTTGCGTGGGCCAATGCATATGACCGTGAGGCAGTACAGTTGCTGGGTAATATTAGTGACCAGGATTTGGCATATGGCGATATGTTGGAAGCTTCTGCTCGGCGGCTAGCTCACCACTCCGGTAGGGTAGCATTATCTAATGTGGGCAGTAATAGCCGTAGAGCAGTATTTAATGTTAGATGCTACCAATTGGGATATCAAGCGGAAAATACCGAGTCGATATTACGAATCAATGATAATATAGGGTTGAGGTAAAACATGAAGATTAGTAAATTATTCACCAAAACGACAAAGAATGCACCAGCAGATGAAACATCTAAGAATGCCAAGCTGTTAATTCAGGCAGGATTTATTCATAAAGAGATGGCTGGAGTATATAGTTTTTTGCCATTGGGTCTTCGGGTTCTGAAAAATATTGAGAATATCATACGTGAAGAAATGAATGCGGTTGGAGGTCAAGAAGTTGAGATGACCGCCCTCCAAATTCGCGAAAGGTATGAAGCTTCTGGAAGGTGGAGTGATGAGGTTGTAGATAATTGGTTCAAAACTAAATTGGCAAATGGATCTGAGATTGGGCTAGGCTTTTCCCACGAAGAGAATTTGACACCAATAATGTTAGACCACGTAAAGTCCTATAGAGATCTCCCAGTGGCTGCGTACCAGATTCAAACCAAGTTCAGGAATGAACTTAGGAGTAAGAGTGGAATAATGCGCGGTCGTGAATTTCTAATGAAGGACATGTATACCTATTCAATCGATGAAAAGCAACACGATGAATACTATGAACGAATTAAGCAAGCATATATAAAGATTTACCATAAACTCGGTATCGGTGATTCTACCTTTACTACATTTGCCAGTGGGGGTAGTTTTGCTCAATTTAGTCATGAGTTCCAAACGTTAAGTGATGCCGGTGAAGACACAATATATTTGGATCGTAAGACTGGTATAGCAGTGAATAAGGAAGTATATACTGACGACGTAGTAAAACAGCTTGGCTTAACTA
>JAGQMX010000077.1:0-1316 GCA_020428425.1 Candidatus Saccharimonadota bacterium
TACCTGGATTTGTGATAGTGTTGGGAATAGCTTTATTAAGATAAGTTCCACAGTTGCAGCCCCAGAGTCTGGCGGCTCAGAAGGGTCTTGCACCAACTCCGACTCCGACACCATCCCAGACTCCATAGAACAAGCAGCCCCTAACAATGGAGATGGTAATAATGACGGTACACCAGACTCTCAACAATCCAACGTAACATCATTGCCTGATCCTAAGACCGGCAAGTACATAACTTTGGTAGCTCCAGCTGGTACCACCCTAACATTTACTTCAGTAGTAAATGAAAACACTCCAGGCTCTACTAATGAAGATACTTCCTATGACTATCCCCTAGGACTAGTATCCTTCACTCTAGACGGTGTTACTCCAGGTTCTACTAACGACATTACTATTTACTACTCTAACCCTGGGCAGACAGACCCTAGTTCCTATGTACTACGTAAACACAACCCTAATACTAAAACTACCTTTAGTATAGGCGATACAGTACTAAGTAGTACTACCATTAATAACATTCCTACCATTACTGCTAGTTACCAAGTTACTGATGGACAAGATCTAGACATAGACGGAGAGGCTAACGGAACCATAGTAGACCCCGTAGGCCTAGCTACAACAACAGGTGACAGTGAGTTGTCAGGTACTGGAGATAATACTAACTGGATAGTATCACTAGCAGGAGTATTATTCATCTCAACTACAATCTACACTAGATTGTTTGTTAGGACTGATTCGTAAGATAATATGTTATAAACTGCTACAATAAGGTAATGAATTATTGGAGGCAACGCAGCAAACCTTATCAGATTGGTCAGAAAGATCCTTTTAAAGTTAGCCGTAGCAAAATTGAACTATTCAAGCAATGTCCACGTTGTTTTTGGCTGGATGTGCGTTTAAAAATAACTCGGCCAAATACACCACCGTTTAATATTAATAAGGCTATAGATGAGCTTTTTAAGAAAGAGTTTGATGTTCACCGCAAAAAAGGAACTCCTCATCCAATAATGGAGAAGAACGGGGTAAAGGCGGTGCCCATGCAGCATGATCAACTAGACGATTGGCGATATAACTTCACTGGAGTAGCCACTTTGCATAAAGCAACAAATTTACACGTCTTTGGGGCCATTGATGACCTATGGGTTAATGATGCCGGAGAGATGATAGTAGTTGACTACAAGGCCACCGCTAAAGACAAACCAGTCAGTATTGACTCGGATTGGCAGATTAGCTACAAACGACAACTTGAGGTTTACCAGTGGTTGCTTAGGAGCAATGGCTACAAGGTCAGCGACATCGGTTATTTTGTTTATACCAA
>JAGQMX010000077.1:1384-2718 GCA_020428425.1 Candidatus Saccharimonadota bacterium
CCTTACGAAGGCGATAGTAGCTGGGTAGATTCAACATTAAAGGAAATGAAGAAATGCATGGACTCTGACATGCCGGCAGTTGGCAAAGCAGCGATGGGCGGTGACTGTGATTACTGTACTTATGCAAAAAAACGGACCGAACTTACTCTCGATCATATAAAAAAGCCTAAAAAAACTTCTAAAAGTTAAGGTATAATAACCTATATGTTAGATATTCAGTTTATTCGAGATAATCCGGAGTTAGTAAAAGACAAGTCCAGACAAAAAGGTTACCAGGTAGATGTAGATAAGCTTCTAGATATAGACAGTAAGCGTCGAGATTTACAGAGCGAGCTACAGGAACTTCAGGCAAAACGGAATGCTCATAGTGATAGCTTGTCAGCTGGCAAGCCAACTGCCGAGCAAATAGAGGTTGGTAGGAACATTAAACTTCAAGTAACCGAACTTGAACAAAAGTTAAAACCACTTGATGAAGAATTCGATACTTTATTGTCGACTGTTCCAAATATGCCACTAGATGATGTTCCAATTGGTGACAGCGAAGAAGGAAATGTCGTCATTAAGACAGTTGGCGATAAACCAGAATTTAACTTTAAGCCCAAGAATCATGCCGAGCTAGCTGAAGCTAAGGGTTGGTTAGATAAAGAACGGGCTGCCAAAGTTGCCGGCAGTCGCTTCGCATATCTAACCGGAGATCTCGTATTACTTGACTGGGCTATGAATATGTATGCCTTGTCTAAGCTAACTGATGAAAGCTATATCAAGCAAGTTGCAGCAGACAATAGCTTGAAGGTTAGTACAAAGCCATTTACTCCAGTTCAGCCTCCGGCAGTTGCTAAGACCAAAGTTTTTGAAGCTACCGGACGATTGAATAAAGAAGAACAAACCTATAAATTAGCTGATGATGATTTATGGCTAAATGCCTCTGCTGAACATGTGCTAGCACCAATGTTTCTAGATGAAATTATCCCAGCAGACGAGCTTCCTATTAGAATGGTAGGCTACACCACAGCTTTCCGAAGAGAAGCTGGAACTTACGGCAAAGACATGGAAGGATTCTTTCGGTTGCATCAGTTCAATAAATTAGAGATGGAAGGATTTAGTAAGCCGGAAGATGCCTACAATGAACATCTCTTATTCATAGCTATCCAGGAAGACTTATTCAATTCACTAAAATTACCCTATAAGGTTCTGAATAAATGTACTGCTGACATTGGCTTGCCGAATGCTCGAGGGGTAGATATAGATGTCTGGCTACCCGGTCAAAATAAATACCGTGAATCACACACCGCCGATTACATGACTGACTACCAAACCAGGAGTATGAAGACTCG
>JAGQMX010000078.1 GCA_020428425.1 Candidatus Saccharimonadota bacterium
TTTAGTTAACCCCTGCTCCTTTAATTCATCAATAACCCCCTGCTTAGTCGAAGAAATAATTTCCTTGGCTAATTCCCTATTATTTATTAGAGCTGAGCAACATCCATTCTTAATAATAGGTTTGGCTGGGCACCCCATATTAATATCCACTCCAGCAAATCCCATCCGTACTATATCTCGAGCTGATTTATAGTAATTATCAGGGGTTTTACCCCATAATTGAGCAATTAATGGCTTCTCGACTGCTGTGTATTCAAGCTTCGGCAATATCTTCGGTCGACCCGGGCTCTGTAGACCATCTACGTTTACAAACTCAGTGAAGAATAAATCCGGTGCGGCATTCCCCGCTACAATTTGGCGAAAAACCGAGTCGGTTACATCATCCATCGGAGCTAATACAAAGAATGGAAGTGGTAAAGAACTTATAATATTCATACAAATATCTTAGGATTCTTCAACGCCTAAGTGCCATAACGCTCTTTCAGCTATTGGCTTCGCCAGGCTATGAGCCCGACTTTCCCTGAGCCTATCAGCCCAGAAACTAAACCGATTTTTTTGATCCTCTATTGCTGATTCAATCAACTGCCGTGAGTCTTTAACGCTAGTACTCTGTAAAACTTCAGTCATATGTTTCTTCATTAATAGAGTCAATTCACTAGCAGAATACTGATCAATAATTATCCTACTATCTTTTTGTCTGGCTCGATCTGCTTTTTTTAAGATATCAAAACCCGGCTGTACTTCTCCTCTAGATTCAAAATATTGATGTAGGTCAACGTATCGTACAAACTGCCGTACTCCTCCGTTAAAACGTTCTCCTAATTCTTCTCCCAGAGAAACTTTAGGATTAACAAATTCTTTAATATCTTCCTTAAGAACTAATAGTTGAGTCTGATCGGTTTGCGATCTTCTTGCATAACTATCATATTCCGATACGACACTTCTAACAGCTTGCTGGGGCTTATCGGTATTCGCTTTTTGCTGATGTCTTAGTATCTCATTCAAATGAGTTGCAGTTTTGCCAGGAGTCCCCTGAAAAGACCATGTACTCATTGCTTCGTCTAACTCGTCAGTAGTAGTTGGAAAAAAACCAGGTCCGTGTTGTAGTACTTCTAGACGTTCCCATCGATTTAGTACATCAGGTCCAGTTATCTCAGAATCATGTAGAGAAACTGAATTTAAGTCTGGGTTTCCTGATTCAAATAGTGTTGGCTGATAATTTGGCATTTGATTTACTATATCACGTTTGTGGTTAAATTACAAGGGTGAATTAAACTTTATCTTTACTATTCCCACCTAAACACTCTGAAAGCAATTGTATAGATAACCACCGTCCAAATTAGCAACAAAGCTAACTCAGGCCCCTGGGCAAAGATTG
Organism: Candidatus Saccharimonadota bacterium; assembly: GCA_020428425.1. Taxonomy (GTDB): domain Bacteria; phylum Patescibacteriota; class Saccharimonadia; order Saccharimonadales; family AWTP1-31; genus JAGQMX01. The sequence goes on from JAGQMX010000078.1 coordinate 1,379, forward strand.
TCTGCCCTTCTACAATAATATGCCGTATTCCTTCAATTAACGGAGTTAGGGGTAAGAATCCAGAGAAATTTTGAAGCCACTCAGGCATCAAGAATCTCGGAAAGAATACACCACTTAGGAACATCATCGGGAAAGCAACAAGGTTGGTTAACGGCGCTGCTTGGTTCTCGTTCTTGGCCCAACCACCTACAGCTAGTCCAAAACCGAACATCATGACTGTGCCTAGCGCCACTATCAACCCAAAGGACAGATAGTCGCCCTGCATCTGGAAGTCAAAGACTATTACTCCTACCACGAACAAGAAAGCGGTGGTTAGTAGTCCAATTAGCAGGTAATTCATAGCGTTTCCTAGCACAAACTGTGAAGTCCGGAGTGGTGTAGTCCGAAGCCGCCTCAAAGCACCAGTCTTTTTCATACTAGGCAAGCTATTGGTTGGTCCAAAGAAGCCAAGACTTAGAATTGAAAAACCTAGTAAGCCTGCAAATACATAATCAAAAGAACTAAGTCCTCTGGTATCTGTCGATACTGCTTTAACACTAAATAAAGGTTGTTGCTTAGTTATTCCAGAATCTACCTCACCAAGTACTCCATCTACAATTTGAGCAAAAGTTCTACCAGTCTGTTCACTACTAGGGCTGTAATAGACCTGGGCCTCACCAGTTGGTTGAGATTTCTGGTTTACATCTCCAAAATTAGCTGGTAGTACTAAAATAGAATCAAGTTCACCCCTACCCATAAGCTCCTTGGCTTCGTCTAACGATTCAACATCTTTTGTTTTAATAAACTCACTCTTACTAGATTGCTCTACAAAACTCTTGGAGAATTGGCTATCGGATTGGTTGATAATCGCTACATCAAATGAAACTCCACCGTCTTGTTTATTTAGTGCGCCAAATACCAGTAAGAAAATTAGCGGGAAAACAAAGGTAAAGAACAGTGCTACTCGATCTCGAGTAAAGGCCTTAGTTAGATACTGAGCAAGACTAAATATCGTTCTAAAATATCGTTGCAT
>JAGQMX010000079.1 GCA_020428425.1 Candidatus Saccharimonadota bacterium
CAAGTTGTAGCTTATCGATCGAGTATTATTAGATAGACATTTCAACAGCACGAGTATACAATTATGAAGGTAAAAAAGGAGAAAAAATGCGCGGTCCAATAGATTATATTATTGTAGGATTTGAAGGAAATACATTTAACGGAAATATTTTAAGTGCTATTGCAGATGCAATAGAAAAGGAGATTATCAATCTAGTCAGCATCTCACTTATACAGAAAGATTCTAAAGGAACTGTTACTACAGTAGATGTTACTAATTCAGGTGATGAATATATTACTCAGTTCACTCAGAAGTATCCATCTAGCACAGATCAAATAACCCAAGAAGATATAGATGAGGTTAGTGAGCTAGTTGAGAATAATACCAGTGTTGGTCTTCTGATAGTAGAACAACTATGGGCGCTACCGCTCAAAAAAGCTTTAATCGAAGCAAACGGTGTTTTAGTAGCTGAAGGACGTATCCATCCCGATGCAGCAGCTGAATTAAACGAAGAAGGAGATAAATAATATGCCAGGATTACTAAGAGGAGTAGCTCGAACAGCCGTGATAGCTGGAACAGCAACACATGTGTCAAATAACGTTAGTCGTAGGCAAGCACGACGATGGAGTGAACAATCTGAGCCACAACAGCCACAATATGCAGAGGCACCTGTTCAACAAAATACTAATGATGTAAACGCGCAAATGGAAGAATTAAAACAATTAGGTCAACTTAAGGATCAAGGTATTCTAACTCAGGAAGAATTCGACGCTAAGAAAAAACAAATTCTAGGTTTATAGTCTTTGTTCAAAAAGTAGCTGATAAATTAATAACAAAAGAAAAAAGGTAGTAGCCTTAGCTACTACCTTAATTTATACCCTAAGCTTATCTATTCGCTCTTGTAGGGATGACCAAAGTATTCATCAGCTCGGTGATTAAATAATAGATACAATACTAATACTGAAAATACTGAACTGGTAACACTTGCAGCTTGATGAGTTCCGCTTAGAGCTAGTATACCCCATACGCCTGCTACCAAGTTTAGTGATGCAACTACGCCAAAAATCATACGCACAACATTGCTTGCATTACCCAAGAGATATGCCATCATCGCCTGAATTGCTCCAACTACTATAGCTACAATTCCTGCTGCTACTAATGTACTAGAACCGGCTCGCACATCTAATTGTAGCGCTACGTCGTTTCTATTTACGATTGCTACGATTCCAGCAATAATATTTGCTACACCGATTAATAGACCATAAACTTCCAGTAGAATAATACCTACTGGTCTTTTATATGTTTTTTGTACCATGAGATCCTCCTTATTTATATATACCCCACCATTAATTTTAGTATCCTCCAAATATTTGCTTTTTGCAATAGCAGTGTTCTAAAAGTCTTTTTTACTCTCGACTATCTGAACATTAATAGGATAATAGCATTGTCTATTTAGCAGATTCTCTAACTAGTAGGGGCTAATATCCCCCGTCGCCTCATTAAACTTCATGTCGTATTGGTTATTGTTTTCTACAATAGTATGTGGGTATTCAGGCCATGGACGTATTCGTAGTCCTGGATAGTATCTAAAGTTTTTACCAAAGGCATTGTTTCTAACAATATTAGGATTTTGCGGATCAGTACCTTGTAGAGATACTCCAGCATTAAAGCCATTACAGTAATTGTCTTCTGCTACTACTCCATATGAAGGCTGTGGACCTTTAGCCGATTGTGATGCAGCCCAGACGCATATGTTTCCGCCATTTTCTGGTCCATCTTCTGCACCAGCAGCTAGGACACTGGCTTCGGGGTGTACGCCAACAATAAAAGTATTGTGTCTAGCAGTCCAGTTCCATCTGCCTTCACTGCCTTGAATACCATCAATATGACCTGGAGATGTCTCAGTACCTTCGCCAGTGTTATTTACATAATTATTCTCGACTAAACTGTCAGAACCGATCTTCATACCATCTCCTGATCCATGTATATACGAGTACCTGATGGTACCTTTCTTGTATGCTACTACACCACCTAGAGACCAACCCGTACCGTTCTGGTCTATCTCACAGTGATCAATAAGGTATTCATCGGCACCTGAACGGGTTACATCTACTGTTCCTACTGAATGGCCAACAGTATTACTCATAGTTACCTTACAATCTATTAGAGCAACCTTCTTAGCATTAATGAATATAGGTCCACTGAAGCTATAGCCTTTCAGCCTCATCCAGCCGTCAGAATCTCGGGGTGCAGAGCCTTCAGAGATAGTACTTCCACCAGTCCAGGTCTTAAGTGAGCCATATGGAGTATGACCATATGTAGAGGCTTGAGGGCCGGTGTCGATTTTGCGGATGAACTGCCCTGTATTTCCGCTGGAAACTTGGTTAAACTTAACAGCCTCTCCACTACTTGCTGAAGGGTCATATACTTTAGTTGCACTACTAGCTATATCTCCAGATTCAGGTTCTATAGCCAAACCATAGCTTGAAGCCAAGCTAGTAAGTATTGTAATACTACCAATAACCGCAAATAGTGTTACTAGCATAAAAAATTTTGTATTTTTTGGAATCGGTAGACTATTTTTTTGTTTTTTCATTCAGACTACATTATAGTTAATCATACCAAACTACTCAAGGTCTCCCTATTTGAATACCTATTATTTTGATTTATCGATTCTAAGAGCTACATTCTCAAACCGATACATCGGCCATAAATCGTCGAACACCCCAAGTGCTGATGCATGAGTTTCTACACCTGCAACTGTTAATAGCCCATTGCTATGCGATATACACCATCCAGCGAATCCATCGGGTGTGTGTAGTTGAGAACCATTTATCAGATCAGCTACTGTCGCAGTTGTTGCTAAACGTTTACCCAAGCTATACTGTGCTGCAACCTGCAGTAGCCGATCTCTAGTGATTTCTGGTTCTTTCTTAGTTAAAGTATTAAACAATTCATTAAGATCTGCATCGTAGGAAGTCAGTCTATATACATCATCCAACCGACTATTCTTAGCATTATTATCATCTTCTTCTTTAGTTCTATAGTTTTCTATAGAAATATCCTTAAAAGCTTGTATAGATCCAAATTTCTTTAATATTGGCTGTTTTGATGGACCTCGTCCAGCCATAGAAAAATCACCGATTAGCGATGCTGAAAGTTGACTACCTGGGTTTTGCTTGTAAAATGCATAAGACCAATCCAAATAATCTTCTCTACCCCAACCCTTACAGCTAGGATACCCAATTAGTTCATGGAATACTGAAATTTTTCCAAATCTACTTTTAATAACATCGACTGTTGGGAAATCATCAATACCCCTATATTCTCCTCTACCAGCGTAAGTTATTACGTCCCTAGTAGGCCGAGTTCCAATTTTCTTAGCTAGACTTTTACCCGCTTCTATAAGCTCGTTTTGTGACCAATCAGAGAATCTTAGCTTTGCTTTAAACCCCAGGCCTGTATGAACTGCGGACAAAGACATACGATCATAAATTGGACCAACTGAAGGAGTAATTCCCAGTTTAGATGCTCTATCGATATGTTCCCTCAAAGGTGGTCTATCAATACTAGGATCTAATTCTAAGATATCTACTAGTGGTCGATACAGTTCAATAAAATCGTCATCTGAGTAGTCAGAATACATGATGCTATTTCCCCGATTACTGGCTGGAATTTCAATTGTTTCATCTAAGATATACTTAGCAAGAAGAGATCTGGACCTATCATCGAATTCGGGCAGCTTGCCAGGTGTAAATTCAATTTCGGGTGATAACTCCGGAGAAACATTAGTCATACATATATTATGACACTGTTTTAGTTCTTGTGCAATAACCTACTAGTTGAATTATCTTTAAGTAGTTGCTAAACTACTGATACGTCTCAGTCAGCTCAATCAATCTGCAACTGACGAATAAGCAAATATATCACAACCATAAATACAACTAAAAGAGGGGTTATCATGAAAGCAATATGGAACGACAAAGTAATAGCCGAGGCTGACAAAAATGAATTTACAAATTATGTTTCATTTTGGCATGGAGTGAAGGTACAAAAATAGATGTCAAAACTCTATATTCCAGTACTAGCAGGAACTACCAGAGAAAAACGCAGGAGCATCTATGCAGCACGACTGGTTGCCGAGGTTGGCAATACTTTTGATGAAATCCAGACGGAAGTTAT
>JAGQMX010000080.1 GCA_020428425.1 Candidatus Saccharimonadota bacterium
TACTACTAAAACAACTCATACAGCAACATAGAAGACATTGAATCTACCTAATAAAAATTTCTTCTGTACTGCTATCTCATTATTACAGCCAATAATCTAAGCAATAATCCTAAGGGGTTACTTCCAATTATCTATTTGCGATTATCCCTTATCGAGTTTATAGTTAATACAAGTTATGTTTATGCATATTATTTATAGAACATTAGGTAATTAATCTTGAATCAGATATTGGCAAAATTAACTAAATGAAAAAAATTAATCTAAATTTCACTATTTGGGCCTTTCTTTTGATTTTTAGTGCACAACTAATATTACCTGTTATTTTATCGCCTTCTAAAGTGCAGGCCAAAGAAAGCGTTGAAAGTCTAAAATCGAAAGTTAAACATATACAAAAACTACGTGGACTAAGTGATTGTGTACAAAATAATCTAGCAACTGACGGTATAGGTAAAGAAAGCGGTCCTTGGACTATAAAAACTGGTTTTTTTGGCCAACAAGCTGATGCACCTGATGCGCCTGTAGGTCATGGCGTTGACACCGGAAATGGAAAACTTGACTGTACCGACGGAAGCGGCGATCGAAACAATATGTGGTTTAAGTTAGTGCTTAAAAATGGTAGCGATAAAGAATATTATGGAGGATGGAATGATGGCGGAGATAATGCATATAAATCCGTAGCCAGTAAAAACCTAAAAGATGAAGGTGGATACCTTTACTTTATCAATAGGGATAATAAAACGAGCTATAGTAGTGGATCAACACTAAGAGGTGCCACAGGCGGTCCAGCCAAAGCTAAAGTAAAAGACCAGATTGGCAGAACAATAGCAGTAATAGAACGAGACCTTACTCAAGATGAAAAAAATGCTATGGCCTATCTAAACCTGGCCTGGACATTTGCTGACTCGCATGCTTGTAAGGCACAGGAAGTTGACGCAAATAGTGGAGGGGATAAAGTAAAAATAGGCAGTAAATTATTTCGAGTTGGAAATACAGGTGGAAAAAATTCAGTTGGCTTTGGTTTTTACGGCGACAATGGACAGGGTAAGTCCGACGGTTATCTAACTTGTGAACAAATAGCAGATCGGATGGCCAAACTTGCATCTTCTTATGAAAAAGCAACGGGTGATACAGCAACCATTCCGGCAGGATCAAATAGAGCTGAAGAAGAAGATGATGCTAAACCAGGAGATGCTCAGGCAGAGTGTCAAATTACCCCAAATCCAATTACTTGGATAATGTGTGCGTTAATTACTGGTTTTACTGAAGCAATTCAGGCTTTGGACGATGGAGTAACCAACTTGTTAGATATTCGAGCAGTTGAATTTTTTGGTGAAGGAGAAACTGGAGATAGTTTTAACTCGATATGGACAGGCGTCCGAACAATAGCACTTGGATTCTTGATTATTGTTGCTCTAATTATGATAATCAGCACTGCAATTGGAGTTGGTCCATTCGATGCCTACACCGTAAAAAAAGTGATGCCCCGATTAGTTATGGTTATAATTCTAATACCCCTTTCTTGGGCGATAGTATATTTTATGATCGATATGACAAGCGTTCTTGGATACGGCGTTAGAAATCTAATACAGGCCCCTTTCACCGCAAATTATCCCAACATACAGTTTACTAGCTCTGTATCGACTGCTGCCGCCGGAGGATTACTCGG
>JAGQMX010000081.1 GCA_020428425.1 Candidatus Saccharimonadota bacterium
AAGTCGATAAGTTGAAAATTAGCAAGTTCTAATACGACTATATCGGTAGATTTAATTTCATTTTTCAACATGTCTAGGGGTGGTATCCCTATGTTTCCACCGAGGTGAACAGTTTTTCCAGCTGTTTCTAGTATTTTAGTAATTAGAGTTGAGGTAGTGCCTTTTCCTTTAGTGCCTGTTACACCGATAATTTTAGCCGGGCAGTTTCGAAAAAATTCTTCAGTAACAGTGGTAATCTTGCGGGTGATACGGTCATTGTTAGCCGCAACTATCTCTCTAGGATGGATAGAAGGTGAGCGGATAATTAGGTCATAACGTTCTAAGTTTTCTAGGTAGTCTGGTCCAAGCTGGTATTCTACCCGGGATGGTAGCTGAATATCTGGGTTACTATCACAAATTGTGATGTCGTTGCCCTTTTGCCAATAGTTATAGGCAGACTTCCCTTGTGAGCCGTAGCCGAGGATAGCGATTTTCATCTAATGAAGTCTACTTTAGTACGCCTTTTACAACTTCGGCAACTTGCCTAGGGGTCATATCGGCTTTAAGGATTACAGAGGTTACTTCTAGTTGTTTAACTTTTTCAGGTACTTCCTGTTCGCCCATATTGGTGAGAATAATAACTTTGGTGTTTTTACCCCAGGGTGTTTTGCGCATCGCAACAAGCATTTCTTCACCAGTCATTTCTGGCATCATAAGATCAAGTAGAACGATATCTGGATTCATTTTCTCGCATAGCTCTAGTCCTATTTTCCCATTTGCGGCAGTTTCCACATCGTAGCCTTCAGACTGGAATTTAAGTTGATACATAGTACTAATTGCTAGGTCATCTTCAATGATTGCGATTTTTTTGGCCATATTGAAATTTTAGCCTTTTTTATGGTTATACACAAATTTCAGATGTAGATTGGAGTTGGATTGTAGGCATCTATTTTAGTATCTCATTTACGACATCTAGAATCTGTACAGGAGTGTGATGAGCTTTTACTATGTATCTATCTACACCTAGTAAACTGAGGTTTCTAGGGGCTTCATCTCTACTAATATTGGTTAATATGACTACCCTGATTGAACTACCCCAGTCTGTTTGGCGTAGTTTCTCTAGCATTATATCGCCACTCATCACTGGCATTCGGATATCTAGGAGTATTAAATCTGGTTTAATGTCTTTTACTAGCTCAAGGCCAATCTTTCCGTTTTCTGCGACATAGGCAGTATAGCCAGCAAGCTCAAGCTTCATCTTGTACATGTTGGCTATTGGAGTGTCGTCTTCGATGACTACTATATTCAGGGGCATTAGTAATATACTACGGAAAATACATAAGGCTAACAAGCATAAGTTTAGTTTGACATATTGAATGTCTTATGCTAATATCTTTAAGGAACTTTAGCAGATTAAAACGCCGTATACCTTAAGTAAGGTGTGCGGTGTTTTTTATTAATAAACTGCTATGAATTATAATTATGTTATTGAATGTATCTGGCTCCATAAAAGAAGGATCAACACAATTAGCTGCGTTCGATGCAGCCTTAAATGCAACGGGAGTTGCAGATAGAAATTTGATTCGCCTTAGCTCAGTAATACCTGCCGGAAGTAAGGTAAAAGTGCTTGCTGGGCCAATACAAGATGTCCCTGGTCAGTGGGGAGATAGATTGTATGTGGTATATGCACAGCAGCGTACAAGCACCCATAACGAAGAGGCTTGGGCAGGTATAGGTTGGGTGCAAGATGAAAAAGATGGTAAGGGTTTATTTGTCGAACATGATGGGATGAGTAAAAAACAAGTTGAACAGGATATTACTAATTCTCTAAAAGATCTTATGAAAACACGCGGTGTAGATTTTGGTAAAATTAAAATGAAGATAGTTGGTGGGACTTGTAAGGTCAAGCCTATTTGTGCCCTGGTTGTCGCTGTATACCAAGCAAGCGATTGGGACAATGTAGGCACATACGAAAAGGTTTAGTTATGCCTGAGGAGTATCTAGAATCGGGTAATTTTCAACAATATCCAATTGGTTCTGATCAAGGACAAACTGAAGAAACTGAATTATCTTTAGAACATGAACAAACTTCTAGAATTTCAAATGGAATCCGGAGTGGGGTTGTTGCGTTAGAAGTACTGCCATTCACGAATGGTCCTTTAAGATATGGAGTGGTATTTGGTTCAGCATTAGCCGTAACTGGCAATAGCCTTGTGGCTGCCTCAGCCCTAGGAGCTTCAACTGCATTATTAGAGGGCAGTGCTGCCATTGCAAGTTCTAGCTTATTAACTTCAAACAAAGCTACTAAAACAATAAATAGGCTGAACTCTGAGCTGGATAGGCCTTGGCTTCAAAAGTATCTTCACTCTGAAAAAAAATTATCTCCACCTGTCCAATCTGTAGTTGGGCTGTATGCTGGAACCAGTATTTTACTGACCTTAAAACAACGAGAAAATCCAGAAAGATCAAAGGAAGATCTACGAAAGTATGGTTTAGTCGCAACTGCTGCACTAACAGCGTTGTGTACTGTACAGGGAGTTGCTATTGCAGAAGGGATTACTAACGTAACAGATACTAGAGTTGTTGGATTATCTGCTTTAACTTTGGGAGGTATGTATGCTGGGGCTAGATATTTAAAGAATAAAATCAAGAAGGAAAAGGAATCTATTCCAACAGAGGATGAAGAGTAATGATATCAAAATATCCAGAATTTACAGAGGTAGACCTATCAGTACAGAAAGAAATAGAGGCTGAGCTTTCAAAATACGATTCATATTCAGATTTTAACTTTGTAAGTTTATTCTGCTGGAATGCTGACAATAGTAGCGCAGTGAGCCGATTAGGCGATGGTTTAGTAATCCGGCTATCGGATTATCTGGGAAACGGTCAAAACTATAGTTATATATCAAATAGCAAGGACTCCAGAAAGTATATCGATATAATTCTTACTACTGTCAAAAAGTTAAAATTTGTGCCAGAACACACTGTAAAACTTATATCAGATATGACTGGTTTGAATATTAAAGAAGACTTGGATAATTTTGATTATATTTATAGCGTATCAAAATTAAGTACGTTGGAGGGTGGTAAACTCAAGAAAAAAAGAAATAAAGTAAACAATTTTGAAAAGGAAATGGACGAGCAGACTCTAATTAAACATTTAGATAAAATTACTAAACAACATAAGTCAGAAATAGAAATATTATTTAAAAAGTGGTGTAACGAAAACAAAAAATCATTTGATTCTCAGAAAGATGAATATGCTGCCGTTCATAGAGCGATCGAAAATTTAGATCAGCTAGGGCTTATATTCACAGAATTGAGGCATAACGGTGAATTGATGGGATTTTCTATCAATCAAGTCCTTCAAGATGGAAGTGCGGTGTGTCATTTTGAAAAAACTTTGAATGCACATAAGAACATAAGCCCATATTTAGTCAGAGAAGTCGCGATTATGTTGAATAAAAAGGGCTGTAAATATGTGAACTGGGAGCAAGATCTCGGACTTGAAGGACTTAAACAAGCTAAAAGTTCGTACAAACAAGAGTATTTTTTAAAGAAATATACAATATCTAAGAGTAGAAATATTAGTAATTAATGTTATAATATGTCAAATATGCCTAGAGATCCATTAGAAAAAACAAATCAAGAAAAGCAGTTAGCGATGCCGCGTTACGATTTAAGCCCTGAAGAATTATTGAGCTTAGAACAAGAATTTGTTGGAGAGATAAAGGCTATCAATTCTGAAGAAGGTGTTACCGCAGCTTGGATATGGCCTGATCATAAATATGCAAATGTACTCAGAAATCATGAAGCACAATTATTTCCTGAGGTTGGTGATTTGTCTCAGGACATCGAAGATCGGTCTTTATTTTTTGC
>JAGQMX010000082.1 GCA_020428425.1 Candidatus Saccharimonadota bacterium
TATAAAAGCACTGCTACTATTACCGCCAACTCGAACCATCAGCTTCGAACAAGAAAAAGAAATTATCGATGAATTAACTACAAAACTCGGTAAACAAGTAGATCTCCAATTAGTTAACTAATTGGAGATCTACTTGTTTACCGAGTTTTGTAGTTAATTCATCGATAATTTCTTTTTCTTGTTCGAAGCTGATGGTTCGAGTTGGAGGAAATAGTAGCAGTGCTTTTATAGATACTTTGTTGCCATCAGGAGATAGTTGTATCTGGTAGTTTTGTATTTCGGTATTTGGTACAAATTCGGCTACCTTTTCGTCAATTGTAGTTTTGGCTGAATTACTTATTGAAGAGCTAGTGAGAGATTTTTGAAGCTGGCCGTATAGCGGGAAAGATATGGCAATTAATCCGAAAAATATTAGGGCTACCTGCTTGGTCTCAAGTTTACTAAAGTCCCGGCCGTTTATAAAAAAGGAGAATATTATTGTAGAAATAAACATAATAGTTAGAGTGTTAGTTAGAAATAACAGAAAACCACCGTACAGCACTTCAAAGTTAAAGTAGGCTAGACCAATTCCGCTGACGCAGAGTGGTGGCACTAAGGACGTAGCCACCGCTACACCAGCAACCGAGTCACTAATCTTTGGCAGTGCAACAGCTAAAGCCGCTATTACTGCGGCAGCCAGAGCAATAAATATCTCGAGAGAAGTTGGTGAAGTTCGCAGTAACATTTCCGATGTGATCTCTTTGTATGGGGTTAGTAGGGCTACCAGGGCAGCTCCAAAGAAAATTACCATTGTAGAGATAACCAGAATAACGAATGGATTGATAGATATTTTAGATTTTCTGGTAACCAATTTGTAAGAAACATTTAGAATTGGCCACATTAATGGGGCAATTATCATACCACCGATAACTACAGCTATCGAGTTGGTAATTAATCCTAGCGTACAAACTACCGTAGAACTGAGTAATTGAGCAACAAAACTGACTGAGAATTCACCTCTACCTTCGAGGTGTCGGGAGATTATTTCTGTGGCATGGTGCCGAGGCTCGGTAAAGTCGTTAATAAATTTTAAGCCAAGCATAAAGGTAATTATACGTTAGCATTAGTAGAACATCTATAGGCAGATTCAGTTTGTATGTATATTCTTATGCTAAAATTATAGCTAAATGGGTAACTCTTCAAAACCAGCCAAAAAAGTAGATGTAAATAATGAACTTGATGATATTTCAGTTGAGGAAGAGCAGGCTTACGAAGAAGAACTAGATGAGATAGACGCTGAAACTTCAGAAACAGAAGATAATCCAGATCAATCTAAGCCAGCCGCTAAAACCAAAACAGCTAACACTGATCCAATAACAACCGATCAGCCAAAGTCAAAAACTTCTAAAGATAAGAAAAGTTTAATACAGAAAATCAAAAGCGCAGTCAGCAAGTGGTGGAATAATAAGAAGCTTAGGTATTGGACCTTTGCTGGCATCGGATTATTCATTCTTTTATTAGCACTGATTCCACCAAGTAGATATTTCTTTCTCAACCTGTTTGGGGTTAGATCAAGTATGTCGGTTGTAGTTTATGATGAATCCTCGAAATTGCCGCTTAAAAATGTAGCAGTTAGTATCAGTGGCAAAACTACTAAGACAAACGAAAAAGGTAAAGCTGAGCTGACGGACATCAAATTAGGTCGCCAGAAGTTGATAATTGCAAAAAGAGCTTTTGCCGATATTGATGATCCGGTAACTATTGGCTGGGGCAGTAATCCACTAGGAAATAAGGAAATAAAGCCAGTAGGAGCTCAGTATACATTCTATCTAACTGATTGGTTAACTGGCAAAGAAGTTAGTGAAGGGGAGGCAACTAGCGGTGAGTTCGCAGCCTATGCCGATAAACAGGGAAAGATTTTGCTAACCATAGAACCTAGTAACGACGAGGACCTTGCCGTAGAAATTTCGTCTAAAGGCTATCGCACCGAGAAAATAAAATTAGAATTGGCAAATAAGGCCAAGCGCGATGTAGCCTTAGTATCCGATAGAAAGCATCCATTTTTTACTCGAAGAGATGGTAAGTATGATCTATATAAGATTGATGTAGATGGTAAGAATGAGGAACTAGTACTTGCTGGCACAGGCTATGAAAGTGAAAATATTACGATGTTGTCGCATCCTACAGCTGAGATAGCAGCTTTCGTAAACACTAGGGAGAATGTTAGAAATACTGATGGCTATTTACTGCAGACTTTAACTATTGTTGACTTGGAAGATAACAAGACTGAACAAATAGCCCAGTCTGAAGTCATTAAATTATTTGGTTGGAGTGGTGACAAGCTAGTCTATTTAAAACAGATTTCTGGAGCTAGTGCAGCTAATCCCGAGCGGAATAAGATATTTGTTTACGATAGCAACAGTACCGAAACTAAGGAACTAGCCAGCGCTAACTCTTTTAACGATATTAAACTTATCGGCAAAGACCTTTACTATGCTCCCGGCAACACCTACTTAGCTGGCGTAGATAGTAGCTATATTAAACAGCCGGTAGCTGGTGGAGAAAAAACAGTAATTGTTAACAAAGAGGTTTGGAATGCATTTAGAAAAGATTACGATAATTTTGATCTGTCGGTTACTGGCCAACTTTGGTACACCTACAAATTGGGCGATAAACAAGCCGTCAAGAGCGACGACGTACCGAGCTCATTTTCATCACGGTATTACCGGGATAGTCCTGATGGCAAACATAGCCTGTGGAGTGAAGACCGAGATGGCAAAGGAACCTTATTGGTATACGACACCGAAACTGGTAAAAATACAGTACTAAAGCAACAATCTGGCCTGCGGACTGCTATTCGCTGGCTAGACAACAGTAGTTTGGTGTATAGAATCAGTAACGCTCAGGAGACAGCCGATTACGTTATTAGTATTAACGGTGGTGATGCTAAAAAGATAGGTGATATTACAAGCACCCAACCTGTTTGGGAGTAATATCTACTTCATTCTAGCCTCCTAATACTCTATACTGCTTATGTATGGATGATTTTAATCCTTTTGATCTTAGCGCCCCACCAAAGGTCATAGATGAAAGAAAAACACTAGTTAAAGATTTCGATGCTAAACCAACGGTTCATCGAGTAACCATGGGTCCGTTATTTCATTCAAAAATAACTAGAGTCTTGGCTTTGCTTCTTAGTTTAGTGCTGTTTGCACTTATCGGGTATCTTGGCATGGATTACTATTTGACTAGACAAAACCAAAGCTTAACTACAAAAACTCCGCTTATGCTACAATTAAGTTATATAAATAAGAATCATAAAATATGAAGAAAAAATTCACAGTACTAATTGCAGTTACCTTGTTTGGTATAGTGGCCATCACGCCAATTGCCGTTAGGGCAGCTACCACCGAAGATACTACGGAAACGACTAAAGAAACAACTACTCAAGATAAGATTGAGAAAACTCTCGATTCTCGCTATCAGCAATACAAGAAAGATCACCCTAATGCCTTAACTAAAGCGCAGCTTACTAGGTTAAAGAATCTGTGTAAACCTGCCCAAATAAAGACTAAGAAATATACTGAGGCCGCGGTGAAAAAAGGCGATAAACGCCTAAAATTGTATCAAGATATTGTTACAAAACTAGAAGACGTTACTAAGAAACTAAAGGAATATAGCGGTGAAACTAAACCGAATACTATCGAGCTGGAAGTAAAAGTGACTGAATTAAAGGCAAAAGTCGAATCGTTTAAGGTAGATCTTTCAACGTACCAGGTTGCATTAAATGATCTTAGTTCAGTTAATTGTGAAGAATTTACCGATACCTTTAAGGCCGCGCTTGATGAAGTCCGAGATAAACAGAAAGCACTTGTCACTTCATCTACTGAAATTAAAACTCTAATTAATGAAGGAATAAAGCCGGAACTGGTAAAGATAAAAGAAGCACTAAGCGCCCAGACTGATGCAACTGACAATCAAGATGAGAAGGATCAGACTAATGGATGACATTAAACGACCACCGAAACAATATTTGGACGGAGCAGCAGATAAGCCTGAGACTCCATCTAGTTTTTCTGGACCAATGAATAAACAATCATCTGATCTTGACCCTACAGATTCAAAACTAGAGATTGGCGGTTTGGATAAAACCACCACCGACTCACTAGCTGAGCCAGATACTACAGCGCCACTAAATAGTAGTCCCGTGTCGCTTGAAGATTTAGATACCGGCCTAGACTCTAAGCCAAGTCCTGATGTAACTGCTAAAGACAAGCCAATGCCCGATCCTTTTACGCTACCGGAAGATCAAGATAGTACTAGAACGCAGGCTCCGGATAATTCTGTAGGTAATACACCTGAATTGCCTGTAGAGAAACCATCAGAAGATGTAAAGATTCCGGTTAATACCAAAGAATCAGAACCAAGCTCTTCATCATCTACCGCTGTCGATTCTAGCCCGCATGTATATGATCCAGGTGCTAACAATAGTGATATCCCTACTCAAATAGATGCAAGTAATGAAGCTAATAAGCCAAACGAACAAGTCGTACCAGAGGCAGATAAACCAAAAGAAGCAGTTGCAGCCAAGGATGAAAGCTCCAAACCAGGTGTAACAGAGGCAGTAGCTGGTGCAGCTAGCGCAGGTATGGCTGCAAAGCCGGATACTCAACCAGAATCACCAGCAAAGCCAGCACAACCAGAAACTGACAATATGCATATTCCAGACGCTCCAGATTTATCTGAGCACCGAGCTGACCTAGTTGATGGAAAACTTGAAACCAAAACTGGCAGTATACCAGTTTCAGAATTGCCCCCAGCTCCTGATTTGAGTGACGGTAAGAAAGGTAAAGTAAGCAAAGCGCCAACTGATCATCCCAAAAAGAAAGTTAATTGGATTGTGATCTTAATTGCGTTCTTGCTGGCATTAGCCCTAGCTGGCGGTGCTGGCTATGCTTACTGGCAGAAATCAAAGGAAGACAGCAAGACTCCTGCTGTGACTCAGCCGGCCGAACAAACCGATGACGCTAGTAAAGATATTTCCGCAGAAGATATTACGAATACCACTGATGAGATAGATAAAACCCTCAAACAAGTTGAAGACACTGAAGAAGCGGTTAATAGTGATCTTACGGATACTGGTTTAGGTCTTTAGTATTAAGTTGGTACACAGCAGAAATACCGTTAGAATATAGCCATGAGTTTATTAACTTTATTAGCAGTAGAAGAAAACGTAATTGTATTGACTGAATCACCCAGAGCTTGGGTAGAAGCTCATGGGCTAAACATTTTGTTTATTATTGCTGGTTCTTGGTTGATTGCTAGGGTCGCTATAGCAATCGTTCACGGCGTACTAATAAATGCCATGAAGGATCATTACTATAAGTCAGACACTGACCGAAAGAAAAGGGCCGATACTCTTCATGGAGTAATTTCAGCAGTCATAAAGCTAGTAATGTTCTTAGTAGCCACTGTCATGATAGTTGATGAAATGGGCATAAATACCGCACCACTACTTGCTAGTGCTGGAGTACTGGGCGTAGCTTTAGGCATAGGTGCTCAATCTTTCATTAAAGATTTCGTTTCAGGCATCTTAATTATTAGCGAGAATCAGTTTCGGGTAGGCGATGTTGTGGAGCTAGATACTGTGAGTACTCCAATTAGTGGAACAGTAGAGTCTATTACAGTACGCACGACAATTCTGCGCGACATAAATGGTACTCGACACCACGTTCCTAATGGCAATATTTTAGTAGCTAGTAATAGTACATTTGGCTATAGCAATATTAATGAACTGTTAGTTGTCGATCAAGATACAAACTTAGAGAAAGTTACGGAGATTATCGACAAAGTTGGAGCTGAAATGTCTGCGGACAGCAAGTTTGGTCCGTATATCAAAGAGCAGTTAACAATGGCACGGGTTGGTGGCTATAACGAGCGGGGCTTAGCTCTATCTATTAGGGGAAAGACTGCACCCGGTAAACAATGGGATGTTACATCAGAGCTATATTCTAGACTTCAGTCTGAACTTAAGAAGGCTAAGATCAAGGTCCCAGTATCCCCATTAGTAACTAACCAAAAGAGTTAGTACTAGGTAATATGAAGGTGATACAGCTGAGAGAAGCAGCTAACTATATCTTATCTGGCAAGATTGGGTTAATTCCCACTGATACGGTTTACGGTATTGTAGTTAGTGCTAAGGATGAACCATCTGTTCAAAGACTCTTCATAGATGTAAAACCTAGAGAAAATAAAACCGGGACAGTTATTGCCAGTAGTATCGATCAGTTAGTGGATCTAGGACTAAAGAGACGCTATTTAACAGCTGTACAGCAATTCTGGCCCGGGCCAATCAGCGTAGTTATTCCTACCGGGCAAGACCTTAACTATTTACATAATGGCAAGCAATCGGTAGCCGTTCGTATACCAAAAGAAAAGAATTTAGTAGAGTTGCTAGAGCAAACTGGACCGCTGTTAACTACTAGCGCCAACCTGTCTGGGCAGCCGGAAGTTGCTACCATGGAACAGGCTACTGAGCTGTTCGGAGACAAGCTGGATTTTTACGTTGATGGCGGAGATCTAAGCGCTAGACAAGCCTCCACCATTATTCGGATAAATGATGATGCTATAGAAGTACTGCGTAGCGGGGCTGTAAAAATAGACGAAGCTACAGGCCGAATATTAAATAAATAGTTAGGAGAAATATGAGTAATATGACATTTGATGAATACCAAAAACAGGCTCTAACCACCGCCATACCCAATAAAGATCCTCTGATGGATAAAACTATCTGGGCCATGGGAATTAGCGGTGAAGCAGGTGAAGTGCTGGAAAAATGGAAGAAGATTGTTGCCTATCACGACGGCGAAATTACTGAAGAAGATAAGTTAGAAATAAAAAAAGAACTAGGCGACGTGGTGTGGTATGTTGCCATGCTAGCTCATAGCTTGGATTTAAGTTTTGACGATTTAATGCAGCTTAATCTTGCCAAGCTAGCAGATAGAAAGAAACGTGGTGCTCAAAAGGGAGCTGGAGATAATCGCTAGCTCAGTTAGAGGTAAATTCCTTACGGACCCACTCATCTAAGCTATCTCCACCACCACCTGCCATGGCTACTACCATGTCGCCTTGGTCTAAGTGTTTCTGAATTGTTTGCTTAAGCTGATCGTCGCGGAGCATAGGTTTAGCAATAGCTGGGTTAGACAATTGAGCTATTAGTTTTTCGGGGGGTATTATCGCCTCGTCGGGGTCTTCGCGGGCCAAATAACTAGGAATCCAGATAAGTTCATCGACTCCGTTAAAACAATCCTGATAGTCAGCTATCATATGAACTTGTCGGCGGTTGGTTAATCCTTCGTAGACAACAACTAGTTTTTTACCGGATTCCTTAGCCATTTCAGTTGCCACACTCACAGCTCCTCTTATTTTTTCCGGGGTATGAGCGTAGTCACTGTATAGATTTGGAATAATTTCTTCCATGCGACGTTGCATGCCGGGGAATTTGGACATTATTGTAAATAGTTTTGGCAGTGGTGTTTTGGTTAGTTCGTGAACTGCTTCAATAGCAAGTCTGGCGTCTAAGCGATTGTAAAGTCCGGCTAATTTAATTTTGGTTATGTCGGGGTGATCTGTATTTAGGATGGTAGTATTTTTGGTAGATTTTAAACTTAGGTAGTCATAATCTTCTTGCCATAGTACTGCATATTTAGATTGATCAAGAAATTCTCGGAAGGCAGCTTGGTATTCCTCGCGGGTAGGATAAATTTCATGGTGATCCCAGGTAACCCCAGATATTAGAGAAATATACGGTTCGAAAGATAAAAAGTTTCGATCGAATTCATCACATTCATAAACGAAATATTCGCTGGTTTTATCGTACTGTCCCATATCGCCAAAGCTCATTTTGGCGCCTACCGAGTAGCTAATTGGCACTTTTAGTTGCTTAAACAACCAGACTACCATGGCAGTGGTAGTGGTTTTACCATGAGTTCCAGCGATAGCCACCATCTTTAACTTGTGGTCTTTTAGAATGCGATTGATTAACTCATCGCGTTTACTGACGTAGATATTTTCGTCTCTAGCAAAAATTAACTCTGGATGCTGGGGATTTTCTTTAGTTAGGGCCGAGGAATATACAAACCAGTCGATTGGATCATGATGATGAATAGCGGCAATCTTGCCAGATTCCTGTCCTATGACTATGTCTTTTATCCCTTTTTTCTTGAGGTATTCAATATAGCTAGAATTTTGTTTATCGCTCCCCGAAACTTGGTATCCAGCTTGCTTGGCAATTAAAGCCAGTGGTCCGATACCGGCGCCACCGATACCACTAAAGAATATATGCATATATCTATAGTAGCGAATTTTAAGCTATAATAACACTAAAGCTTAAATAATAACGGTGGGGCAATGCTTAGACAACTACTACATAAATATTTACACCATAGACATCCTTGGCGGATCGGAAAGTTTAATGAACTAAATGAAATTTACGTAGTAATGCTAGTGCGCGGTATGTCACTGAGTATGATGGGTATATTTATCCCAATCTTTATGTATAAATCTGGCTATGTGCTGCAAGATATTATTTTACTACTAGTATTCTACTTCCTAACTCGTGTCTATTCGGATATATTGACGGCATTCTTAATAGCAAGATTTGGTCCGAAGCATATATTATTTTTAGGTCAGATGTTGTTTCTTGTAACGTCTCTAATGTTCTTGACTCTAAATTCTGTGAGCTGGCCATTGTTCTTAGTTGGATCAGTGTGGGGATTGTCCCAGTCTCTATTTTTCTTATCCTTTGATGTAGATTTTTCCAAGATTAAGCATTCGGCTCATTCTGGCAAAGAGCTGGGCTACGTACTAATTATGAGTAAAATTGGGGCTTTTCTAGGCCCGTTGCTAGGTGGGTTAGTAGGATATTTCTTCGGAGCTGAATATATATTTGCCTTTAGTTCAGTTGTTATGACGCTGGGGCTTATTCCACTGTTTAAAACTAGTGAACCAGTTCATACTCATCAGAAACTAGACTACAAGTCATTTGATGTTAAGAAAATATACAGTCTAATGCCAGCCTTTTTTGGAGTTCATATCGAAAACACTGTTTCAGTAATGCTGTGGCCGTTGTTTTTAGCGATATTCGTTATCATTGGTAATACAGTATTTGTGAAAATTGGTTTAATTACCTCAGTATCGATTGGCATTTCAGTGCTTACCTCACTATATATTGGCAAGTTGGTAGACGGTCGTCACGGCCGAGTTGTACTACGTATCAGCGCTGTCTCAAATACGCTACTTCATTGGGCCAGGGCATTTGTGGCTACATACATAGTGGCCTTCGGTGTAAATATTATCAATGAGGTGGTAACTATCGGATTTAGATTACCTTTCTATAAGGGCTACTTTGATGAGGCAGACGATTATCCGGGACATCGTATTGTATTTCTTAGTATCATGGAGTCGTTTGCTAGTTTTGCCAAATTAGTGCTGTATTGTTTATTGTTTGTAGTAGCCAATCTATTCTCGGAGAGAACTACGCTAAATACTGCTTTTGTAATTGCCG
>JAGQMX010000083.1 GCA_020428425.1 Candidatus Saccharimonadota bacterium
ACCTAATATTGTTAGCAAAACTGGCAAATTACCAAATAAGATAGCCCTTACTTTCGACGATGGTCCACATCCTGAATATACGCTGAAAGTATTGGATATCTTAGACGAATATAATGTTAAAGGAACGTTTTTTGTTGTTGGTGAAAATGTAGAAAAATATCCATCAATAGTTAAAGAAATGGTTGCTCGGGGGCATGAAGTTGAAAACCATTCGTATAACCATCCTGTCTTTAGCCAGTTAACCAGCAACTCAGAATACTCCCAGATAAAAGCCACTTCTGAAATTATCGAAAAGGTATCCGGCCAGAAAGTAAATTATTTCAGAAAACCATATAGCGATAGTTCATCAATAAATAGTGAATCAGATATTAAATATTTACAAAAATTAAAGAGACTAGGCTTAAAGGCAAATGAATATGACATCGACTCTAAAGACTGGCGACTAGATTCAGCTGACAAAGTGGTAGAAAAAGTCAAAACAGATATAAATACTAATCAGCAAAACTATAGCCAAATTTTACTTCACGATGCCCATCGAGATACACAGCGGACACTCGATGCACTCCCCAGAATAATCGAATACCTAAAAAGCCAAGATATAGAAATTGTTCCGGTGAACAAATTAGGAAATATTACACATGCACAACAGCAGACCGAAACAACCAAAGAATACCGAGCTATCACAATTAAAAATATAGTCTTGACTTTCATCGTGTGGGCTAACGTGATCTTTGTTGGTATCGCTATCATCCGCTACGGATGGTTAATCATTGGAGCCAGTGTATATAAAATCAGCCAAACAGCAAAAAAGCTCTTCTTAAGAAACGTAGATTTCAAAACATTCAGAAAACACAAAATGGTAGTGATCATAGCCTGCTACAACGAAGAGAAAGTTATTGGGCAAACCATTCAATCTTTACTGGATAACACCTATAAGAAATTCAAAATAGTCGTAGTAAATGATGGATCTACTGATGATACAGCAAAGATAGTAAAGAAAATCGCCAAACAAGATTCCAGAGTTTCTTTAACTACTGTAAAGAATGGTGGTAAATCCAAAGCTCTAGAAGCTGCAATTGAGAAAACTACAAACAAATGGGTAGTATTTTGTGATGCAGACACTATATTTAATGAAAATGCACTGGAAGTATTTATCCGTTCTACTGTTGGAGAAAACTTAGGTGCTGTTGCTGGTAAAATTCAAGTCGGAAATGACATGAATTTCTTAACTCGGGCACAAGTATTGGAATACGGAGTCTCTCACATTTTCATTAAAGCCGCCCAAGCTACTACCAATATGATAACTGTTGTTCCCGGTGCCGTTGGATTATGGAACAGAAAAGCACTAAATGACGCAGGTGGATTTAGTTCAAATACTCTGGCTGAAGATGCTGACGCTACAATGAGTGTTATTAGTGCCGGATACCGAGTTGAGTATAACTCCAATGCCATAGCTAGAACTGAAGTACCGAATACCCAAAAGATGCTGTTCAAACAACGGACTAGGTGGCAACTAGGCAATTTGCAGTCCCTAGCTAAACACCGCAAAGGTTTATTTAGCCGTCGATATGGTTCACTTGGATTCTTTGGACTTCCAATGTTCTACTTGGATATGATAAGTATTACATTATTCCCACTACTTCTTGCATTTACCTCGTATATTCTAATTAACAATGCCCTAGGTAACAGTTTAATATTTCCTCCAAACATTGATTTTGCAACGTCGCAGTCATTTATAAGACTTGGGCTACTCTTCATATCAATTGAAGTATTTACTTGTCTGTGGGTAATACTTTTCGAACAGAAGTCATTATGGGCAAAGATAAAATTATTATTAACCATCCCCTACTACCTTATTTACTACAAAACATTCATGAGCTATTCAACTCTAGTTTCCATGTACCGTGCACTTCGGGGGACAATGCATGGCTGGGGACACCTACATCGTACAGCCTCTATTAAATAATCTCAGTGTATAGTAAACTTAGCTATACGCTAATGGATATACCTAAACTACTAAAGCAATCTAGAAATCTGTCGATATTTACTGTTCTAACTGGGCTTACTTTGTTGCTAAGCCAACCGAAGCTATTGGCTCTATCTAAAATAGATCCTAACGGCAGTGTTGTTGGAGTAACCTATTATGGTGGAAACTATTCGGACCAGAAAAAATCATGGGTAATAGATAACACCAACCAGTGTAATAGCATTACTGCTGGTGAATTTAGTGCAGCGTCGCTAAATGCCATAAAAGCTAGTAATTGTTCAGACGATAACGGCCTTGGATATTTAAACGATATTCCACTTCATAACACTGTAAGTTTTGCCGAACTTAGCAACAACCCATCAGCGCCAGACTACTCAGCATTAGGTAATCTACCTGCTGGTAGCAAATTACAAATCAACTACAAAGGTCGTTGTGTCGTAGCAGAGAAAAGAGACGTAGGAACTGGTGGATCGGCAGTTAATGGAACTCAGAGAGCCCTTGACCTATGGTGGCAGACTGCCCGTTCACTAAACTTCACCAATGGTTTTGATACCATGACTGTAAAACAAGTTAGTGCCCAAACTCCACTTACTCCGCTAGGTTCATCGACTGGTTGTGTTAACGGGGCGACGTCACCATCCCAAGCAGCTCCGACTTCTACTTCTAGTGGCGAACAGTCAGGCCAATCTGAAGGTAGTGCCAGTGAAGCAGCGGCCAAAGCTAAAGCTAAGGCGAAAGCCAAACAAAAAGAAATTGAAAATAATGCAATATCCTCTCAAAGCGCTGCTGTCGCCAACCTTGCCGATACAACTAGCATCGACTCTGATAATGATACCAATAAATCGGTAATAGCTTTATTTGCAGTGCTTGTATTAGCTATAATTGGCCTTGGAGTATTTTACCGAAAACAACTTATTAGAAAATTCAAAAAAAGTAAAAGAACCAAGACTAAAACTAAAAAAAGTAAATCCAAGAAAACCAAATCAAAAAAACGTCGGTTCTAATTATAGTCTAGTGCGAACAAAGGCTCCCAAGCAAGGTTGTTTGCCGTTGTAACTGGGCTAAAGCCTGCGGCTGTATTAGTGTTCCTGGGGCTAACTCCACGCAGACGACTAGTCAACTTATCTAACTCCGGTGTCTGATAACCAGCACGCTTTAATTCGGTGCGCAGGGACTCCCAGCCATGATCAGCGGCACTACCTTCAATCACGAATGGCTTAAGCTTCAGGCTTGCCCATTCAGATGGTTCCCATATACGATCTAATTGACTTGGTTTTGAATATCCCCTACGCCAGGATTCATCTAATGCTTCATTATAGAATTTAGCATGTCTTTCGCCTAAGCCGAGCATCACATCTCCAATTTCCTGTGGGCTATACTTATTGACGTAACCATTTAGTCTCAATGATCTCAACATTTCACTAACTGACCCCATCCCAAGCTGGATATGTCCTACATCACGGCCAGTCTCCTGGGTTTGCCCTACAAAGAATGGAGGCGGGCTTGGAGTACCAGCCAAAAATTGCCAATATCCTTGTGTCTGAGAGGCGGTATGGTAATTATTATAAAATTTACCAAAACTGCGATAAGGTTGTTCTGGCCAAGGCTGACCTAATACTTCATGCCAAGGTTGTTCACCATAGTATAAGATTTCTGGTAATACATCATCGATTGAATCAATTGTATCGTTCACTACTGCTTCACCTTGGGGGTGGTTAGCTGCTTTCATGATTAAACCAGCATTTAACCTAGCCTGAAGGAATAATGTACGGCCGTTCCAGCCAGCGCTTAGTTGGCCTAGTACCTCCTGATTGTCTTCATGCATCTTAGGATCTTCTTTTAAGAATACCCTCCATAGCCAATCCGCAGTCTTTTGTTTCCTAGCCGTGGTAAAATTCGGATGATCCCACATAACTTCCACTGCTTTTGTAAATGATGCTAGAAACCAACCGGAACCTAATCTAACTTGGTTATCTCTACCATCATTTGGTCCGGTATGTGTTTCTGTATCTTGAAAATTATCTACCCACGAGATAATAAGGTTTATGGCATGGTCACCATTTGCTTGGTCATCATCTAAGCGCCAGCGAAGTGCTGTAGAGTAGGCATTTAGAGCCACATTACTCATATAGATACTTTGGGCTGTTGCAGAAGAACTGCTTGGGTGACCGTCAGCTTTAAAAGATTTAGGGTCAAAAGAATACGGAGTATCCCCAATGTAATAAGTCATGTTCTGCGACCA
>JAGQMX010000084.1:0-2259 GCA_020428425.1 Candidatus Saccharimonadota bacterium
GCTAAATCACCTAAAGTGGAGGTGACAAAGGTATCGAACTCTGTAGAGTGTTTTAGTAGGGCTTCTGCGTTTTCAATCGTGAATTGTAGCTCAGAATCTTTTTCCATATCTTCAGGAATATCCACTAGCATCATACTGGCCACATAAGACATTTTTAGGCCTTTCCAGCCTAAAATTACAGCCTCACTGTACAACCTATTAAACTTCTCAAAGTCCATAGCGTCTTGGATACCTTCTTTTGATACCTTCTTAGATATACAGGCTTTACGGATTGCATTTAGGCGTTCACGGCCTAAATAGCATAATGTTACTGTAAAACCTGGATAGCCTGGGTACTCAAAGTCCATAGCTTGTTCTGGTTTGACCATGCTGTTCAAATTTAAACTTAACACTTTACTCATTATATCCTCCATAGGAAATTATCCCTCCAGTTTTAATAAAAAGAGCCTTAGTATCTGGAGGTGCTACTTAGGCTTCAAAAGCAATTCATTTTTATTTCTACTACCTAAAGAAGAGCCAAAGTAGTAGTTTACAATAGACACCCAGGCTGTCCCTAACGAACCAATCATAATGTTAAGTATTGATTGATTGGCTTCTGGTAGGAAATTTATAACTAATAACATACCAAAGAATCCAAATGTTATTAGGTAAGCCAGTACTCTTGGTGTGTTATCATTAAGGGCTAGCTTTCTAGCACTATCTCTATCTATAACATCTAATTTATATAGCTCAAGTAGCATTTCATCTTCAGCTTTTTTTAATTTGTCCAAGTCCTCTGAAGACATAGCATCAGGTATAATATCCACACCTAGTGCCTCCTTTATCTTTGTTTGAGCCACATTTTCTAGTTTGGTACCTATCATTTTAGCTATAGTTGGTGCTACAGCAGATAGAAGTGCTATTGGGAGTCCCATTTCTATTCTCCTAATATACTATATACATATGAAAAAGTATATATTATGATTTTTTCTAGTCTACTCTGTTCAGAAACCAACCGAAGGTGAAATCCTCGTTAGCCTTACGGGTTTGTGAGATTTCAATATAGAAAGCACCCTGTAGACAGTTAATTGCTCTTAAAAGTACCTTAGAGCCTGAGACGCCTCTCTTAGCGTAGAAGCTGTGTAGAGCTGCAAGACTATTTCTACCGATGTCACCATCAATAAGAATATCGTTATACAGCTTCTCTTGCTGATTAAAAGCGTTAAGAGCTGTCTGGAAGAAGATACCTGCTCTTGCAACACCCATGTTGACGGAAATGTCGAATAACTTAGACGCTAGAGGTTCCGACATTTTAGAGATTTCTGTTAGGTTAGCCTTATCCCAATACCGCTTCCGATAAATCTCCTTCGCCGTTTCTATTGGCATCTCTTTCATGTTTCCAGAGTACCCATAGTCGCGAGCAACGGCAATGGTGATACCCCACATGGTCTCACCGCCTCTGTCGCTTGGGTGGTTGGAGTACCCACCCTCCTTACCTACTGTGTGTTCAAATGCTTTGTCGAAGGCTATACCCATCTTAAACTCCTCTTAGTATGGGACAACACTGTCCATTTGATAAACTAATCTATCCACATAACCAATAAATCCAGCCCCCTGACCAATACACACCTACCTTAATGAAGAGATAGGCATAGTTTACGCTGTTTGTAGATGGGTTTTGGGATAGGTTACTTAGCACGAGGCCAAATCTGCCCACTCAACGGAGGAGGGTCTTGAGCTAAACGATTAAATGACACGTAAAATACGCCTACTTTTTTGTCGTAAGTAAATGGATTTTGTGGATACCACTCATAAACTGTGTAATTCATACATCCTCCAGCTACCAGCGCATTAACATACCACTATAATTAGTCCCTCGTTGGTCAGATTTTCCGCCCAAATTGCCAACACCAATATAATTAAATCCATCTAATAAACTGTTAATCACTGCACCTGCTGCACAGTCAACCAAAGCACCACCTAATGCCGCACGAGGAATCCAGTATTTACCTGCTGGCGTAAAACAAGCCGCAGGAAAATAGGGAGTGACAGTACCATTGGCTAAGGAAGCACCTGATGTTAAAGCTACAGGGGTTGGGAACATACCTGTCGTACTTACAGAATTAAGCGTACCTGTACTATAATCAATCATCCGTTGATTCCACTCGTTACTTACTTGACTGTAAGTTTTAAAAGCCACCCATAATGCAGAACCGTCAATACTGCCATTACTGGCATACGCTCGTTCTATAATCAATCCGCCGCCAAGTGAGCTTATTG
>JAGQMX010000084.1:2339-3906 GCA_020428425.1 Candidatus Saccharimonadota bacterium
ACCGTTTTGAATAATGACAGTAGCAGGCAAAATAACACCTGAAAGCACCCCAGCCGCATCACACGCTTTTGCTATCGTTAAACGCAAACGCACGCTGTTATAGTCGTGGCCATATTCAAATTTAAAGAATAAAGGGTGAGTTGCTTGTGCTGCATCATCAAAGCGATACACTTCAAAGTTGGCAGCATACGCAGCATTTGCAGGTCTTGTCACCGTGAGCCAATCTATATCCGAAGAGGTAACGACTCGTGTCAGCATAGCCCCAAGTTGAGCAGACAAAGCACCACCAAAAGCTCTAAATGCATCATCGTTTGTCAAGTAAAATTCTAGGCCAAAAATACTGTTAGCCATAATACTAAGCTCCTGTTTTGACGTGATTCAATGTCACGGTAATTGTTTGTGTTGCACCACTTAAATTGGTGATGCTGTAAGGAATAGCGGCAGTATCGGCAAAGCCATCTACCAAAGGTGATAAGTCAGCACTTAACAGCTCTGGTGCGCTAATAAACTCAAACAACAAACCATGATTACCTGTGGGGTCTGTACCGATATGGCGTGTTAAATCAGCATCGCGTTTAGTTGTGGATGTATATAGACGAATACGGCAAGGATGATTAGTTGTTATTTGTAGTAACTGATAGCGTGAGGATATACTAACTACTCCAGTTAAGTTTGCATTATCTGCTAAAGCTACTGCCGTAATTGTAACATCTTCTCTTATACTACTACCACTACCACCTAGTAGACTAGGGTCTACTCTGAATAATATATCATCTTTAGTACCTATAATTTGTGCACCAGGTAAGATACTTGTTACCTCTGGTAGGTCACTACCATAAGAACCTGAAATTCCCATTTATTACTCCCATTTGTAGCTTTTGCTACTTAATATAACTTTCTGAGGAAATTTTTGACAGTCTAAAGTATCTAGTCTATGCAACCTATCCCAATCGTACCACTTTAGCATACCTATTCTTTTCAGGATTATACCAACTAATTCGGTACACCACCATTTATCTTCATCTTGCCAGTTCTCGCCTATGCCTAACCCTATTGCACCTTCTAGGTCATAAGGCGAACCCTCATACTCCCTTGCAATATCAAATGCCTTCTGTAACTGTAGCTCAGTACTTTTTCATCAAGTACTGTTATTTCCCAATCTCTTACCTTTTTACAGAAGGTTTTAAGCGTTGTGAGCCTACAACCGCCTTTGGTTATTGCGGATTCTATAACAAGTGCGTCTTTGTGTAGTTTGCTTGATAGTATTATAGCATAGTGGCTATGTGTAGACCCTTCCCGTTTTCTTATTAACCAAGAAAATGGGCTATCTGTATTGCTTCGTATTAAAAACATAAGTTACCACGCACAGGCTGCTAAAAGCGGTAGGTAAACACCAATACTCAGGCGTGCCAAATTGCTCTAAATCTGACTTGTACGTGACTCGAGCATTAACATCGCTGTTGATGCGCTCGGCTAACTTATAGCTGTTCGTAATTAGGTCTAAACTCAACGGGTACTCTAGCTAGTGCCAATTCGTAAGTAGCAAATTGCTCAAAGTGTGGCAGCA
>JAGQMX010000085.1 GCA_020428425.1 Candidatus Saccharimonadota bacterium
GCCGTTGCATTTTTTACTTTGATGTTGGCTTGTTTAATAAAGCTTTCTATGGTTGCGAAGTATCTATCTAGTAAATAATCCCCTATCTTACCGCTTTCATATTTTCCTCTAAAGTCTTCTTCTTCTGGTGTTGCTTTTAGCTCTAGTTCTTTCATAATTCCTTTAAACAAGTATTTGATATATTATTTATTATTGCCTACAATCTAATATACTGAAAACGCATTACTGCGATATCATACCAAAATATATACTTTCATTTTATATACTATCCATAACAGTTTTTTGCTTGTTGTTATATATTATCATATTGGGCGTTAATTTATGTTATCTAGAAGATAACCAAACCATACCTACAATAACGCTATTTTTACTTTATATATTTGGACCGTTTCCAATTGTTGCAGCTAGATATTCACTAGTGTCGATATAACTACAAACATTATTACAGTAGCTTGGCCCCTGATATACGGAATAACTAGAAAATGCTCGCTTTATACCCCCACTAACTAAAAAGATAGTATTATTTACTCTAATATATTGCCCTAGCGGTACTTGGCTGATATTTAAAAAATTACAAATGTTTCCACCCTCTACAAAAGTAACGTTACTTAAATCATAATGCGTAATAATATCAGTTGAAGTCTCATATAAGCCTCCTTTTGTACCTACATATTTTTTACCGTTACAAGTTATATATGTTGTTAATGTAGATGCTACAGTATATGAACTGGATATAGTTCTAACCTTTGCATCTAATCCAATCTCTTGTAAATGAACAAAGCTTTTAACTGGGAGAAGTGTTTTTATACACTTAACCACATATACAGTTGAAGAATTAGCTGTTTTAACTAGGCTTCCTGGGCCATAAACCGCTAATCCTGTTCTTACGCTGTCAACATAACCGGATGACAATACATTAGTACTACCTCCTATCCTTTTCAGGTCACCAAGTGATGTGATAGGTCGTTTTTTTCCTCTATCCATCCAATATGCAGTATAATTTGTATTAGATCTATATAGATTAGTAAGTTGAGGTCCATTCCTCAAGACCCGTAACGCACCCTCCGACAGGTAGGTTATACTTGATGCTGAACAATCAAAACCATAGTCAACAACCATCGAACAACTAGGTAATCTAAGTCGTATGCTAGCATTTACAAAATATAGAGTGCTCGATTCACCTCCTACTAATCTTGAGAAAGGTTTCGTGCTACTATACTGATTGATTTCTGAAGCTGTAGTCACTCGGACAGGACCAAAAGCTGCTAAATCCTTAAGTAGGCTGAGACTAGATACAACATGGGCTTTCCCATTATCTAGAAAATATACAGTGCTGCTATTGGACGTTTTTACCAAACTACCTATAGTAGGTCCAAACCAGTCATTATACATTCTCCAAAAGTTTCGATTCCCATATGCTCCACATCCATCACCACTTCCATATAAATTATTTAAAGATGAGGCATTAGGTTGATAAGGGGTGTAATTATACAAAGCAGCAGTAGCATCATTCTCAATAAATACATTCGAACCTCCACATCCAGCATTCGGATTATATTGTATGTAGTTGCTTTGCCCTGCTCGATAATTAAATAACTGAGACTGAACTGAATATCTCCTAAATTGGCGCGCCGCATTATATACCTGGTTAAAAAAGCCATAGTATTCAGCATCACATGGTGCAGTATCAGGACAGCCATACCCAGTTGCACTCCTATACTGAATGTCCCATGGCCAATCGTCAGTAATTAAACTTTGTTCCTTTTGTAATAATACAAGTAGTGCTTTCTGGCTTACACCACAAGCTTTTGCAACATCGTATATTATCCTTGCAGCAGATTTTGTTCCGCCAGAATAATAACCAGTACAGTATGCATCAGCTATCTTAGTAACAGTGCTCTGCTGATAGTCTCTAAGACAGGTGTAAGGAGCTGGATTTGAATTTATCGCACCCCATTCCGCTCGAGTGTAATACCTCCCTGCTGCAGAATAGTAATGCGAGGAAGCTTTCGTACCATTAGCATCACAGCTAGGCACCTTAGCATTTAAAAAAGCCTGTATTTCTGCCGCACTCATAGCATTTCCGTTATAGAATATGGAATCATCAACAATTCTACCGGCCCTAAACTGAGATCCACTTAATGCACTCACTTCAATTGGCATTATTACAGAGATAATACTCATTAAACTTACAGCGATAAATAGAAGTAATCGATATCTAAGTATTAATACTAGTATGTTATTCAAATTCTTATCTCCTGTTTATCTGAAATACCAGAGGATGTATTGGACGTATATTTTACCTGAAGAGTCCATGTTCCAGTCGTTAGGAATCCAGGTTCTAAATTTAATGGAGCGCACTGAGTATATGACACATTTTGAAAACCTACAGATTGTTTCGTTTTTTCTACTGAACCGTTAGTGAAAATAGCCTCACATTTTCCTCCATCCTCAAAAACACCAGCCACATAAGCCGTAACTAATCTATCACTAGAATTGGATATTATTGGTTCAACGGCTTTCTTAGCTTTGTTATCGCCGGCTGAATTC
>JAGQMX010000086.1 GCA_020428425.1 Candidatus Saccharimonadota bacterium
GAAAACGGTCTAGAGCATACCAAGGCTCATGATGCCCTTAGTGATGTGCTGGTTACTATCAAGCTAGCTCAGATGATTAAGGAAAAGCAACCAAAACTTTTTGATTATTTGTTCCAATTAAGCAACAAAGCTGCCATACAAAAGTTAGTAAATACCGGAAAACCTTTCATTTATACTTCTGGAAAATATTCGAACGACACCCAAAAAACCACTATAGTTGCAAAACTAGCTGATCACTTGGATAAATCTGGTAAGGTCGATGGTGTACTAGTGTATGACCTAAGAGTTGATCCCAGTCAGTTCTCTAAACTGACCGTAAAAGAATTAGTTGAGGCTTGGCGCTGGAAAGATAAGGAAGATAAATCAGTTCGTTTGCCAGTTAAAACCATGAAATTTAATCGATGCCCAGCAATTGCTCCGCTTGAGGTAATCACCAAGGCAAAGAATAGTACAGAGATTCTCGATAGGCTTCAGTTGGACATGGCTAAGATAGAAGATAATTTAACAATACTTCAGAAAATGTCTGGATTTGTCGATAAAATTAACAAAGCCCTAGAAATAATGAACAGCGAGCAGGAGCAGAAATTTAAAGAATCCAATAAACATGTTGATGAGCAGATTTATGAGGGCTTTATAGGTGGAACTGATTCGCAAATTGCTAAGAAAATCCAAACAGTTGAACCGAGCGAATTATCTGGCTTAAGTAAGAGTTTTAAAGATCAGCGGATGAAGAAGCTCCTACCTCTATATAAAGCTCGTAATTTTCCAAGTAGCTTAACTAGCGAAGAAGCTGAGAACTGGCAGAGATATTTGAAGGAGCAATTAATGGCAGGTGGTCAGAATAGTAAACTAGCAGAGTTTTTTTCTAAACTCGAACAAGTGTCTGAACAGTCAGGACTTACTAAGCAACAACAGTCTATTATTGAAGACCTTGATTTATACGGTCAAAGTTTAATTTTTGAAGATTAGTGTAAGGAAAATATATCTTAAACTTGCCGTACGATTTTACGTAATAGCTCGAACTGTTTAGTTTTATCGGCACGAAGCATTTGTAGCTTTTTTCGCTCAACAAAACCTAAGCATCCTAGGGAAATTATTAATCCAATGATTAGAACCCAGGTTATTGTGAGTGTTATTGATGTGCCTGGTACGATACCCAGGATTAAAAATTCTAACATTTTCGCTGCCCATTTATTTGAATATAACTATACTCCAAGTTAGCAGATGTGTCAACAAGATTGTATTAGTGTTAATGCTTAAATTCAATTTATTATCATATTAGAACATTTATTGATAATATAGGTGGAATGAGTAGGTATAGTAGAGGAGCAAGAGGTCAACTGAAAAGTGGTCGCAGGACCATATCTCCTTTTGGTGTAGTTCACAGAGTAATTCGTGACGATGAGGTAAATGATTTTTTTGCAGATATAACCAAGGAGTCGAAGGAACTGCCAGATGTAGAATTTAGGGATGATGTGGGAAAGTTAACTAAAACTAAAAGACCAGTTTATTTTTTCAACCCTCAACGTCTTAGGCTACGGATCGTAGAGCGCTCATTAACGGAAAAGATTGGCAAACAAAATAAATTCAAATGGAACCAAGCGGAAAAGGCTAGGATTCAGCAAACCGTAGTCGATGAACTAGGGCAATATGACGTTGGTGGTAGAAGGTTGTTGGCCCAAATGGCGGTTGTACCTAGCTTGGGTGATGCAGAATTAGCCGACGCAGGGTATCATTCGGTTGCAATTGGTCCAAGTGCGGAGAGTCCTATAGCTCAGTTTTTTGCGAGGGAGCATGAGATAGCGGTAAATGGCTTAAGGCGACGGCCTCATAACCCGGATAGCGAAGAAAAAGATAGAAAAGTGGACAATGACCCGTATACACCACACATTAGTATAGGGCGTATAGTTCATGGAACTCCACCAGATGTACATACCCAAGTAATTGAATTAGTTCAGCGACATTTACCGCTTGATGTTAAGCTGGATCCATTAGAATTTACTCCAAAAGAATACGAGTGACCCAGATTAAATGTGTTCCTTGACCGCTAGACACTAGATAAAAATGCTGTTTATCGGTATACTATAACGACTTTATGCACGATTTTATAGAAGTTAAGGGAGCACGTGAACATAATTTAAAAGATGTTAACGTTATAATTCCAAGGAATAAACTAGTTGTT
>JAGQMX010000087.1 GCA_020428425.1 Candidatus Saccharimonadota bacterium
AAGATTTTGCTGGTGATATGGACTTTAAGGTCACTGGAACCTCAAAGGGAATTACTGCTTTGCAGATGGATATGAAAGTCCACGGGCTAGGCATAGATATATTAGAAAAAGCTTTGACCCAAGGTAAGGAAGGTCGAGCTTTCATTCTGGATAGTATGATGCAGACTATTAAAGAGCCTAGGGCTAAAATGAGCCCATATGCTCCAAGAGTTGAATCTATTAAGGTTAATCCAGATAAAATTAGGGAAATCATTGGAAAAGGTGGCGAAACCATCCAGAAGATAACTGCCGAAACTGGTGCTGAAATAGATATTAATGATGATGGCCTAGTAATGGTAGCTAGCCCTGACGGTAAGAGTATCGAAGCAGCTATGGAGTGGATACAGTCTATAGTGGCTGAGCCGGAAGTTGGTAAGATTTACTGGGGTGCACCGGTTGTTAGTGTTATGGACTTCGGTGCTTTCGTACAGATCATGCCAGGTAAAGATGGCCTAGTACATGTTAGTGAAATGAGCGAAGAACGGGTTAATAAACCTAGTGATGTAGTTAATGAAGGCGATAAAGTTGACGTTAAATTAGTAGCAATTGATGACCGTGGTCGGTTGCAATTAAGCATGAAGGCTGTTGCCCGAGAAGACGGCAAAACTAAATAGAGGTAAATCTATGAAAAAACAATCAAGCACAGTAAAAACTAGAGGAACTCAACTACTATTAGCCGTCCTGATGTTTTTTATAGCTTGGTTGTTACTGCTACGGGCTACCGATACCGGTAGTTTGCAGCAGTGGGCATTGGTGCTACTTGCTATAGGGTTAGGGTTTAATAGAATTTATGTCGGGTTGTTTCGAAAATCAACAAATAATAAGTAGAGATGAATGATATAAAACAATTGAAACAAAAAAGTCTCGAGCAAATTAGAGCAGATATCCTAAACACAAATATCTGCCCAGATTTGGCCAAGACAGCCAAGCAAATAGTATTTGGGGATGGCAACCCAGACGCTAGCGTAGTATTTATCGGTGAAGCACCTGGTAAGCGTGAAGATGAACAGGGAATACCTTTCGTTGGAGCTTCCGGCAAACTGTTATCGGAATTTCTAGAGTCTATAGGGATTGATCGAAGTCAGGTATATATAACTAACATTGTTAAGTACCGACCACCAGATAATAGAGATCCAAGTGATCAAGAAAAACAAGAATTTTTACCTTTCTTGTATGCCCAGTTAAAAACAATCGAACCTAGCGTAGTAGTAACACTAGGCAGGCACAGTACAAATTGTTTTTTACCGGATTTACAAATAAGTAATATCCATGGCCAGTTAACAGAAGTCAGTATTGGAGGCTTAGTCAATATGAAGCTACAGATATTTCCAATGTATCACCCAGCAGTAGCAATATATAACCAAAATAGACGAGCTGAACTTCAAGAAGATTTCAATAAACTACGTGCCATATTAACAAATTAAATAAGTAAATAATTATATATTCTTCTAAAAAAGAAAGGAAGA
>JAGQMX010000088.1 GCA_020428425.1 Candidatus Saccharimonadota bacterium
AACTGGTGCCAACACAAAAGGGGACACAAGGGCAGCCATTGCCATGGTAGTTAATATCATTTGTTTAATTCTTTTTATCATTTTAACCTTTCTTTATTCTGTATTGTTTATACCACATATCACTCATGCTTATCAAGCAATTTGTCTTCTTAGGAAAAGCGGGATATCACAAAATTTACAATAACCTGGGCCATAGCTACTATCACAATACCTACAACTGCGTATAAAAGGGCGTTTTTAGCTTCATTAATTTTGCCTGCTTCTCCTTGCGACATCATATATTTTACACCTGCTAACATCACCATAACAACCGCGATAATTCCGACTATGGCACTAAATATATTTAAGCCAGTTTTTATTAAATCGTTTACAGTCGGTGATCCGACGGGAGCTGCACAACCGCTAGCACCAGCATTTCCAACACCAGCACCTTGGCATACGGCGTCCTTCGCTGAATTTGCTGCAAATACAGGAGCTGGTACAGTACCGGTAAGTACTAAAGCTGATACAAGCAATACAGTTATTCTTTTTAGTTTGATAGATATTGTTTTCATAGTTTACTCTGTACAAAATACACTATAGTTCGTGCCAATACCAGAACAACGATTCCAGCCGCAGTATATATAAGCCCCGTTCGAGCTTGTACAATCTTTGCACTTTCACCAGAAGACATTATTAACTGAAGCCCATAGTAAATAACCATAACTACTGCAATAACACCGCCTACTGCTGCAACTAAATTTGCAATGGTTGCAATTAAATTATTAGAACCATTCAGCAAATCAGTGTCAGTGGGAGTACTACAGACTGTAGAATTTTTTACTTTCTGATCAGCACCG
The DNA here is from genome assembly GCA_020428425.1 of Candidatus Saccharimonadota bacterium. Taxonomy (GTDB): domain Bacteria; phylum Patescibacteriota; class Saccharimonadia; order Saccharimonadales; family AWTP1-31; genus JAGQMX01. The sequence goes on from JAGQMX010000088.1 coordinate 840, forward strand.
TCCCGACATGTCGGAAAGGGATCTACAGCTGCACTTACCAAAATTGGTTTTACGAGAACAAAGCTAAATAACAATACTAAAAGAAGCAGAGGTGCACCAATTGCAAAGATCGATCTATTCATCATCCGATACGCCCTACAACAAAATTTAAGATAGTTGAAGCCGAAATAGCTACTGCTAGTCCGATTGCTGCATAGATAATTGCGAGGCGTGCCTTAGCTAAGGCCTGAGGTTCACCTTGAGCTGTCATGAATTTAATACCACTGATCATGATTACAATTAGCGAAACTCCGCCCATTACCACAAAAACAAAGTATAGAATAGTCTGCAAAGGATCTCTAGTGCTTGTATCAATATTCGGCAGTGGACTTGTATCGACAGCCAACAAACTTATGAATCTGGATAACATACTAAAACCTTCCTGCAATATAAACGACTATACCTGAGGCTAAAGTGACAATAACTACTCCAATGAGTGCATTCATTATTGTCGTTTTAGCATCTTTAATACCTTCTGGCTCTCCTTGACTAGTAATAAACTTAAAACCACCATAGATAATGTAACCTAACGCTACTAAACCACCGAGTCTAAGTAGAATGTCGATAAATGCCAGACCAATTTTAAATATATCTTGAGGGTTTGAAGAAAAATTAATATTTACCCGACATCCCTCTGTGAATTCTAAGTATTTATACCAAGGGGGAAATATCCCTAAAAAATTTGTATTTTGCCCACAATCTTGACCAGCGGCAAAGATTGTCGGAATGTAATTCGCTATTGTTACTAGCCTAATCCACATCTAAACAAGTCCTCCAGGCCATAACCATTGCAAAAGTCCTAAGAAAAAAATATAAGTGAGTAAAGCCAATATCGCATTACTAATTTTACTTTTGGCAGCAGATACTTTCTGTGGATCATTGCCGGCTGAGGAATATTGAATACCTGCGATAATAATCATAGTTGTGACTACTATTCCAACACCAAAGGTTAATAGTTTTATTGCTGGATCTACTAATTTGCGAGTAATATCACATTCTTCTGTGTCATTACACCTACTAAAACTAGTTCCGCTCTCAGCAGCGAATACTGTTCTTGTAGATAATACAACTGAGCTTAATGTAAATCCCAAAAGGAATATTATTAAAACTAGATATATTTTCTTAATCATAAATGTTGGTTTTTGTTTAGTTAATGCCATATAATTTGTATGTTTTAATATCGATTAGTATTTATTATACTACTAAAACAA
>JAGQMX010000089.1 GCA_020428425.1 Candidatus Saccharimonadota bacterium
TTTTCTGCTATTGTTCTATTTTTCTTTTTACTTATTTTTTTTTTTTTTTTTAAATTCATGAATTTTTTTTTTTTTTTTTGATGTAATGGTTGAAGAATTTGTATTCGTTTTATCAGCTAAAGTCTGGACCTTATTGAGTTTCCTCTCAATTGTACGACTTTTTGTAGAAGCACTATCTATGCCTTTGGTAGCTTGGACTAACTTTTCTCTAGTCTTATCTAATAGATCACCAAACTTTCCAAATTCACCCTTAATTCCAGTTAGTAATTCCCAGACTTGACCGGTTTGCTCAGCGATGGCAAGCGTTCTAAAGCCGAGTTGGTAACTATTTAATATAGCGGCAATAGTCGTTGGCCCGGCGATGGTCACCCGATACTCTGTCTGTAGTAATTCAAATAAACCGGGTTCTCTTAAGATTTCTGCAAATATACCCTCGGTTGGAACGTACAACACTGCAAAGTCGGTAGTTTTTGGTGGATGAATGTACTTCGACTTAATCGACCGGGCCTCTGCTTTTACTCTAGCCACTAAAGCTTTTTGTGCGCTAACTGAAGTTGCTAAGTCACCTTTTTCCTGAGCAACAACTAGTCTTTGGTAATCTTCTAATGGAAACTTAGCATCTATCGGCAGATAAATATAGCCATCTTTAGAACTCTTATCTGGCAGTTTAATTGCGAAGTCTACTACTTCACTGCTTTTGGGATTTACTTTTACCTGCTTGTTATAATGATCTTTAATAAACACTTGTTCAAGTAGGCTTTCAAGCTGAACTTCACCCCAGGTACCCCGGGTTTTTACATTGGTAAGTACCCTTTTAAAGTCACTAACATCGCTCGCTAGATTTTGCATTTCACCTAGTCCCTTATGTACCATCTCTAGACGATCACTAACTACCTTAAAGCTTTGAGTAAGACGCTTCTCCAGAGTACTTTGAAGTTTTTCATCGACTGTAGCTCGCATCTTTTCAATCTTCTCTGAATTATCTTTTTGAAGGGCTTCTAAACGGGTTTCAACAGTCTTTCTTACTTGCTCTAGCTTATTATCATTCTTTTCAGTTAGTTTTTCTAGTTGTTTATCGAGGGAGTCTCGATTCTTAGCCATACCATCAGTTATTTCCTGGCGTAAGTCTTTGTTATTTGAGTTTGCTTCCTTGCGATTACGGACAAATTCATCACGCATAGCACTATCGAGATTTGATGAGTTTTTTTTCAGAATTAGATATACTAGCAGTGCTAGATTAACGACCCCAATGAATATTACCCCGATTTCCATACTTAACAGTTTAACATGCTAGTTGTTATAATAGCCGTAAATAAAGGAACCCCGGTAATATAACCAGGGTTCATGGGAAGCCTCACACTTCCTCTTCTAGCTTATGCTTGTAGAGTAAATATTGCAAGTAGGTCTGCTATAATATTTAGGTAATGTGTAAAAACAATCAATAGACTTGTGAAGCGGGGCTACAAAGTTTAATCACCAATGAACCTATTTAATCTTTCTGTTGTATTCTGTTTAATTGCTATTTCAGCTCTCTGTTCAGGTCTCAATGTTGCTTTAATGTCACTGGATCCAAACGATCTTAGGCGTAAAGCCAAAGCCGGCAATAAATCAGCTAAACGGGTTATTACATTTCGCAAGGACGTTCACTTGAGCCTCGCTAGCATTTTACTTACGAATGTTGCAGTTATTTCCGCTACTTCACTAGTCCTAAGTAATTTCACGACTGGCTTAATCGCCGGAATAGTTAGTACCCTATTAATTGTGGTTTTCGGAGAAGTGGTTCCTCAGGCAATATTTACCAAACATTCGCTTAGATTTATGTCTCGTTTTGCTCCACTTCTGAGGCTCATGATAATCATCACCTACCCTATATCCAAACCACTAGAGTTGTTATTAGACAAGTTATTAGGTCATGAAGTAAATCTATTGCATAGTCGTATGGAGCTTGGAGTTATGATTGATGAGCACCTCGAATATACCGATAGTGAACTAGATGAAGATGAAGTAGAAATAATGAGAGGAGCTTTATCTCTAAGCGAAAAAAGGGTAAGGGATATTATGACTCCATTAAAGAATGTCTATTATTTAAATCCTAGTGTTGTTATTGATGGCAAACGGATAGATGAGATTAAGCAAAAAGCATATAGCAGGGTACCGGTCCTCAGTAAGGATAAAAAAATTGCGTTTGGAATATTGCTGATGAAGGAATTAGTAGACATTGATTTTGATACAGATCCAAAGAAAGTATCTGAATTTAAATTGTATCCCAGCAAGCCCGTAGGTTCGATGACCGCCTTAGATACACTTTTCCGAATGTTTATTGGTAGGCGTAGTCAATTGATGCCCGTCGAGAAAGCTGGAAAGATAATTGGAATAGTAACTATCGAAGATCTAATAGAGGAAATTATTGGGCATGAAATTGTCGATGAAACTGATATAATGTAATTCAAATGAAAGACAAATTAAAACTAGTATTAAGTATAATTGTCGTATCAATACTAGTTATCGTACTTTATGTAATTTTTGAAGGAGCTGTTAACTGGGCAATCGATGCTTTTTGGATCGACCTACTTAACACCCAGAATAACCGGATATTAACTATTCTAGCTACTATAGGTATTGGTATCATTTTCTTTTCAACCATTCACTTTATTGATAAACCTGGTGATAAAAAAGCAAACAAAAAACAATCGCAGGTATACAAGTTAATAGCTGTGGTTGTAATAGGTTTTTTCTCATTGTTCGCCGGAGCTGCTCTCGGGCCAGAAGCTATATTAATTCCTTCCTCACTGCTTATTGGGCAGCTAATTAGTAATTTTATCTTTAAAAGTAATAAGCAAACAGCAAAAATACTTGGATTAGCTGGTTTTGTGGCTCTATTTGTAGCATTCTTCAACTCTATCTTAGGGGGGCTGCTAGGATTTTATTTAGCAACGAAGATAAGTAAACAAAAACCTAATAAATTTACTTTTCTTGTATTTATAATATCCAGCTTAGCAGCTTTAGTCAGTTTAAACCTGTTAGATAATAAAGGGTCATTTGCTTTTCCACCTTCATCTACAAACTATTCCATCCTTAGCGTAGTTTTTTTCATTGGATTCTTTTTGGGAGGAATGCTTTACCAGAAAATATTAGCAATTTGTGTTAAATATTTTAAACAACTCAAAAATGATTATTCTAGTACTTGGCTAGCAAATGCACTATTTGCCAGTATCGGGTTAGCTGTAATATTCCTAGTAGGAGGCTACTATGTTCAATTTACCGGTAACCGTAACATCGGGCCTATATTTACTGATGCTACTCAAATTGGTGTTCTGGGATTAATATGGATTAGTCTCATAAAAACGGTTGCGATAGCATGGTCTAGTACTTTTGGATACCGAGGTGGTTTGGTATTTCCAACGGTATTCGTGGCCAGTAGCATAGCCGCGCTTGTTTCGTTATATACAACCAACTTCCATGTAGTAGCTGCAATTCTTGTGGTGGTAGCAGGAGCACTTTACGCAGACAAGAAAGATAACGTTATTATTGAAAACCTAGGTAGCTAAGTAATTTGTCATAACAGATTAAAATAAGTATAATTACGACGGTTGATGGGGATTAGCCAAGTGGTAAGGCAGTGGGTTCTGGTCCCA
>JAGQMX010000006.1 GCA_020428425.1 Candidatus Saccharimonadota bacterium
CTACTAAAAGGTCAATACCAAGATCCTAAGATGCAAGAAGAGCTCAACACAACTGAAGGCCGACAAGATATCGCCTCCAGACTTCGTTCAGAGAAAATCGTTAAACTACTAACAGACAAAGCCGGCAAATAGAGAAAAAAGCGATTTTTACTGTTAAACCTGCGACTAGGTTACTTTTTTACTTCTTTTAAACTCTTCACTATCTTATCGACAATACCGTACTTACGAGCTTCATCGGAATTCATCCAGTAATCTCGCTCCATATCTGTTTGGATTCGTTTAACAGTTTGGCCAGTATTCTTAGCCATAATTTCATTTAATCGATGTTTAATGCGAAGAGATTCTTTAAGATCAATCTCCATATCGGTAACTTTACCTCTAGTACCGCTACTTGGCTGGTGAACCATGACTGTAGCATTAGGAAGGGCAACGCGTTTACCTTTGGTTCCTGAACTAAGCAAGAAGGCCGCAGCTGAGGCTTGAATACCTATGCCTACAGTCTGTATATCGTTGGATATATATTGCATAGTGTCATAAATTGCTAAAGCATCATACACACTGCCACCTGGGCTATTAATATAGAAATTAATATCTTTCTTTGGATCTTCAGCATGTAGGAATAGTAATTGAGCTACCACTAAGTTGGCAGTGTGTTCATCTACTGCATCTCCAAGGAAAATAATCCGATCTTTTAGTAGGCGGCTGTAAATATCATAAGCTCTCTCTACACGACCGTCATTTTCTATAACTGTAGGAACTAATGTTGAGTTGGAAATCGTATTCATGAAGATATAGTAATCAATTAATTAGCACTCGTCAATAGTGAGTGCTAATTCTTGCTAATAGTACCAATTTTTTGATACAATCAAACAACAACTTAGCTACTGCAGATATATCTGTAGTAGTATATACAACGTAAGTCTAAATACTTGCAATGTAACTCCTAAAACAGTACTATTTATCTAAGAAGTAGCGTTAGCGGGCACTGCTGTGTTAGCAAAAATTTAGTAACACATTGGCAATCACCACTTAGAATATCTTCTCACTACCAAGAGAAACAGATAAATAATAAGAAATCAAAATAATACAAACTTAAAGTTTAACTAACGGAGTATTAATAGCGTATGGCAAAAAGTTCAGTGAGTAAGAGTTCAAGTAATCGAGTCCAATTTACCGAAACAAAAAATATTGTAGACCTACCAAACCTGGTAGATCACCAGAATAAATCATGGAACTGGCTAGTAGAAGAAGGCCTAGGCGAGCTTCTTGCAGAAATTAGTCCAATAGAGGACTATACTGGCACAAAATTATCACTATCTTTCAAAGATTATCGCTTTGAAGAACCAAAACTAAGCGAAGCAGAAGCTAGAGAAAACAATGTTAGTTACGATGCCCCACTTAAAGCAACTGTTGAATTAACAAACAAAGTTACTGGTGAAGTTAAAGAACAAGAAATCTATCTTGGTGACTACCCATGGATGACCGAACGCGGTACTTTTGTAATAAATGGTGCCGAACGTGTGGTAGTCAGTCAGCTTATCCGATCTGCAGGTGTATTCTTTACGCTAGATAACTCAACCGCTACCAAACGCTATGGTGCAAAAGTTATCCCGGGTCGTGGAGCTTGGTTAGAATTTGAAACTGCTGCCAACGGTGCTCTATTTGTGAAAATTGATCGAAAACGAAAAATTGCCGTTACAACATTACTTCGGGCACTTGGTATGAACGAAGCTCAAATGAAAGAAACTTTTTCTCACGTAGATACTGGAAAAAACAGCTACATTAAAACAACACTAGATAAAGACCCTTCAAAAGGTACTAATGATGCACTTATTGAAGTATATCGCCGTCTTCGACCTGGTGATCTAGCTACTGTCGATAACGCTCGAAGCCTAATCGAGAACATGTTTTACAACTTCAAGCGTTTTGATTTTTCTAGAGTTGGTCGCTACAAAATCAATAAGCGTCTAGACATAGATATTCCAAATACAACTAAAAACCGAGTAATGCGACTGGAAGATCTTCAAGCCATAATTGCTGAAATTATTCGACTATCTAACAGTGGAGAACCGGCCGACGATATAGATAGCCTAGCTAACCGCCGAGTAAAACTAGTCGGTGAACTTGTCCAACGACAATTTAGAATTGGACTTCTACGAATGGAGCGAAATACCAAAGACCGAATGAGTATGTGTGAAATAGAAACCGTTACTCCAGGTCAGTTAATAAATGCTCGGCCTATAGTAGCTGCCGTCCGCGAATTCTTTGCTAGCTCTCAGCTATCTCAATTCATGGACCAAATTAACCCACTAAGTGAATTGGCTCACAAACGACGATTAAGCTCGATGGGTCCCGGTGGACTATCTCGAGAACGTGCTGGATTTGAAGTACGTGATGCTCATGCTACTCACTACGGTAGAATTTGTACGGTTGAAACACCTGAAGGTGCCAACATTGGACTAGTTCTTAACCTTGCTAGCTATGCTCGTATTAACGAATATGGCTTTATTGAGACACCTTATAGGAAAGTTATCAATGCATTGCCAGCTAAAAAGCTAGCCGGCCACATTGCCAGCTACAATCTTGAAGATGAAAACGGTAAAGTAATTGTCGCTAAAGACAAAGTTATTACTGAAGCTGCCGCCAAAAAACTAGAGAAAATTAAGTCTCAGGTGACATGGCCAGTCAAAGCTCATGTGACGAACAATATTGAATACCTAGATGCCGCAGAAGAAGACAAAGCAGTAATCGCTGGTGCTACTGAAGCCATCGACGACAAAGGCTTTTTCATCAAAGAAAGAGTCAGTGCTAGAAATCGACTGGTAGCTGGAGAAGTAGATGCCAATGACGTTACTCACATGGATGCCTCCCGGCGTCAAATTATTGGATCCAGTGCCGCCCTAATTCCATTTATTGAGAAGAACTATGTTTACCGCTCACTAATGGGTAGTAACCAGCAACGCCAAGCTGTTCCACTAATTTGCCCACAATCTCCAATTGTTGGAACCGGTATGGAAGCTGAAGTTGCTCAGAACTCTGGACAGCTAATTGTTGCTGAAGACAAAGGACAAGTGACTAAGGCTAATGCCAATGAAGTAACAGTTAAATACGGAAAAACTTCAAAGACTTATTTAGCTCAACACTTTGTTCGCAGTAACGAAGGTACTAGCATTAACCAAAAAGTTAAAGTTGAAACCGGCGATAAAGTTAAAGCTGGCGATACTCTAATAGAAGGAATGTCAGTTGCTGATGGTGAGTTAGCTCTTGGAAAAGATCTATTAACTGCCTTCATGCCATGGAACGGCTACAACTTTGAAGATGCTATCATCCTTAGTCGAAGGCTAGTTGAAGATGACACTCTAACCAGCGTACACATCGTAGACTATATGACGGAAGTTCGTGAAACAAAGCTAGGACCTGAGATTGTCACTCAAGATATTCCTAATGTATCGGAAGAAGCTCTTCGTCATCTTGATGAAGACGGCATTGTTAGAATCGGTGCTGAAGTTCATCCAGGAGATATATTAGTTGGTAAGATTACTCCAAAAGGTGAACAAGAACTAAGTAGTGAAGAACGCTTGCTTCGAGCCATCTTTGGTGAAAAAGCTAAAGAAGTTCGTGATACATCTCAGCGAATGAGTAATGGTAAACACGGTAAAGTTGTTGGCGTAAAAGTCTTCAGCCGTGAAAACGGCCATGAGCTTAAAGCTGGCGTTATCATGCAAATACAAATCTTTGTTGCTCAAATGCGTAAGATTGCAGTTGGAGATAAACTTGGTGGACGTCATGGAAACAAAGGTGTTATCGCTCGAATTCTACCAGTTGAGGACATGCCATTCAACGAAGATGGAACTCCAGTAGATATCGTGCTGAACCCCTTAGGTGTACCAAGTCGTATGAATATTGGTCAGCTATTTGAAACTCACCTAGGTATGGCAGCCAAAGCCCTAGGCATCAAAGTAGCTACCCCTCCTTTCAACGGAGTTCCTACTGAGAAAATCAAATCTATGCTTAAAGAAGCAGGACTACCAGAAGATGGCAAACAACAGCTATATGATGGTCGTACTGGTGAAGCGTTTAGCGAAAAAACTACAGTTGGTAGTATGTATATGATTAAACTAAACCACATGATTGCCGATAAAATCCACGCTCGTTCAACTGGACCATATACTATGGTTACCCAGCAACCGCTAGGCGGAAAAGCGCAAAATGGTGGTCAGCGATTCGGAGAGATGGAAGTTTGGGCTCTTGAAGCTTATGGAGCTAGCAATACCCTACAGGAAATGCTAACTATTAAATCCGACGATGTGTTCGGACGATCAAAAGCTTATGAGTCAATCATCAAGGGAACTGAGATTGTCGGACCCAAGGTACCAGAAAGCTTTAACGTTCTTGTTAAAGAACTACAAGGGTTAAATCTTAAAGTTGACCTAATTACATCTGATGGAAGCATCGATGCAGAGAATATTCTTTCCAAGAACATCAAAGACGAAAGTGATCATATGTCAACCGTAGATGTACCGGAACCAGAAGCTTCAACCGTAGACGTCACTACAGACAGCGTTGAAGATGAATTCGAAATACTTGATCTAGACGATCATAAACCAGACAACAAAGCTAAACCATCAGATGATAGCCCCGATAATGCCGAACAAGATAAGGCCGATCAAGAGATAGAAATAACCAAAGATCAAGAAAGTGAGGTCAAATAATGCGTCGCTATACATCAGGAACCGATATTGCAGACTTTGATGCAGTCAGATTAGCCGTAGCCAGCCCTAGTGATATTCTAGACTGGTCTCACGGTGAGGTAACAAAACCAGAAACAATAAATTATCGAACCCAAAAGCCAGAACGCGACGGATTATTCTGTGAGAGAATTTTTGGACCAGTAAAAGACATCAGTCCACATGATGCTAAATATAAAGGTGTCCGATCTCGCGAAGCTGCTGTAGATAAAAAAGGTGAAGTGGTCACTAAATCTATCGTTCGACGGGAACGAATGGCTCATATCACCCTAGCTAGCCCTGTTGCCCACATTTGGTTCCTACGAGGAACACCAAGTGCCATGGGCCTAGTCCTTGGTATGACAGTAAAGAATCTTGAGCGAGTAGCCTATTTCGCAAACTACATCATTAAAGAAGTAAACACTGAAAAACGCGATCAAATCCTAGCTGACCGAGAAGCTGAATTTAATGCCGGCAAAGAAGCTATCAAGCTTCGATTCGAAACAATGGCAAAAGAAGAAAAAGCCAATCTAAAAGAACTTGCCGAGCTGCAAACTAAGGAACTAGAAGACCTTACAATAGAGTTTGAAGAAGTCCAAAATCAACTTAGCTCGCTAAATCGCCTTCAACTAATTAGTGAAAGCGATTACCGTAATCTACCAAGCGAATACCGTAGCCTAATTAAAGTAGGTATGGGTGGAAGTGCCTTAAAAGAACTACTCGATGAAGTAAACCTTGAAGATGTTATTGCTGATCTAAATAAAGAAGCTGACTCAACTAAGGGTATGCGTAAGAAAAAGATTATGAAGCGATTAAGACTTCTAGAAAATATGCTTCGGGCTGGCATAACACCTGGCTCACTATGTGTGTCAGTACTACCTGTAATCCCACCAGATCTTCGTCCAATGGTTCAACTTACTGGTGGCCGATTTGCTACTAGCGACCTTAACGATCTATACCGAAGAGTAATTAACCGAAACAATCGTCTAAAGAAATTGATTGATTTGAATGCTCCAGAAGTAATCCGGCGCAATGAACAACGAATGCTTCAAGAAGCCGTTGATGCGCTAATCGACAACAACAATGCCCGATCAGGTCGGGCAGTTGCAGCAACTGGTCAAAGACGTAGATTAAAATCACTCAGTGATATGTTAAAAGGTAAGCAAGGACGTTTCCGTCAGAACCTACTTGGTAAACGAGTTGACTACTCTGGACGATCAGTTATTGTTTCTGGACCAGAATTGAAGATTAACCAATGCGGTCTTCCAAAAATGATGGCTCTTGAACTTTTCAAACCATTCGTGATTGGACAACTAATAGCTCAAGAATATGCTCACAATATAAGGTCAGCTTCTAGAATGATCGACGCCGGTGAAATTGAAGTTTGGGATGCCCTGGACGAAGTAATTAAAGGGAAGTACGTACTACTTAACCGGGCACCCAGTCTTCATAGGCTTAGTATCCAGGCTTTTCAACCAGTACTAATTGAAGGAAAAGCAATTCAGCTTCATCCGCTAGTATGTAAAGGTTTTAATGCCGACTTTGATGGTGACCAAATGGCTGTGCATCTCCCACTAAGCGATGCTGCTCAAGACGAAGCAAAGAACATAATGTCAGCCAGCATGAACTTGCTAAAACCAGCCGATGGATCTCCAATCCTGCATATCGAGCAAGATATTGTGCTAGGTTGTTACTATCTGACCTACGACCGACCAGGTACTGACGAGAAAATTAGACAATTCTCTAATATTGACGAAGCCATAATGGCTCTGGACCAAGGTAGTATCCAATTACAAAGCCCAATTTCGATAACATTCCGAGGTTCTAAAAGAACTACAACTCTAGGTAGAGTATTGTTCAACGAAATATTCCCAGAAGACTTCGCCTACCAAGAGGATGTCATGACCAAGAAAAAGATTGCTGCAGTTATGGCACAAGCCTACGATAAATACGGCCAAGCAATTACCGCAGAAATCGCTGACTCAATTAAAGATATAGCATTCAAGTACGCTACCAAATCAGGCTTATCCATGGGAATGGATGACTTCAGAGAAATCAAGGGACTTGAGAAAATGTTAGATAAAGGTGAAGAGAAATCTATCACTATTAGTGACCAATTCGATGAAGGTTTAATTACCGAAGAAGAACGCTACCGTCTAACTATCGAAAACTGGCAGAACGTTGTATCTGAAGTGCAAAGCGTACTAAGCGACCAATTCGTAAAAGAAGATAGTGCGATGTCCATCGCTGTAGTCTCTGGTGCACGTGGTAACATCGGTCAGGTTATGACCGCCGTTGGTATGCTGGGTATCACTACTGATGCTACAGGGCGAGCTATCGAGCTTCCAATTCGATCTAACTATAAAGGTGGCTACACTCCACTAGAATATTTCACAGCCACTCGTGGTGCCCGAAAAGGTATGATCGATACAGCTCTTAAGACTGCTGACTCTGGCTATCTAACCCGAAGATTAGTCGATGTATCGCAAGATGTATTTACTATTGATGAGGATGAGGATGATCCAGGCTTTGCAATCTATCGAGCAGATGCTGAAATCATTGGCGTTCCTTATGGTTCTAGGTTGCGTGGACGGTTTGCTGCTGAAAATATTGCAAAACTAATCAAGCGTGGTGAGCTAATAACTCAAGAAGTTGCCGATAAGATTGAAGCAGACGATAAACTAGACGGCGTTAAAATAATGAGCGCCCTTAGTAGTACTAGTGTTCGTGGTGTGGGACGTAAATCATACGGTGTTGACCCAGCAACCGGGAATCTAGTAGCTCGTCACCATCCTATTGGTGTTATTGCAGCTCAAAGTATAGGTGAACCCGGTACTCAGTTAACCCTAAAGACTTTCCACTCTGGTGGTGTAGCAGGTGATGACATTACTACTGGACTACCTCGTGTCGAAGAATTGTTTGAAGTCCGAACTCCAAAAGGTCAAGCCTTCTTAGCAGAAATTGATGGAACAGTTAGTACTTGGGAAGACGGAGAAAAATACGTCGTTCAAATAACTACCGACAAGAACAGCAGGAAAGAATTGCCTCTAAAAGGCCGAACTCCGCAAATTGCCAGTGGTAGTGAAGTTGCCATAGGTGATGTAATAGCTGCTAATGATGATGGAGCAAATCCATTAATTGCCTCAATCGCAGGTTCGGCGGAAATTACCGATAAATCTATCGTAATAGTTCCAGCTAAGCAGAGTGCTGTAAAATATGAAATTCCAGGCTTCAAGCAAGTTGTTGTCAAAGAAGGCGACACTGTTAAGGCTGGCGATCGACTAACTAATGGTTCTATTAATCTACACGAATTAATTGAGCTAAAAGGTGTGGAAGCGACTCAGCGCTACATCATGAACGAAATTTTAAGTATCTTCGCCTCACAAGGTCAAAACATTGCAGATAAGCACCTGGAGATCATTGTTAGACAAATGTTCAGTAGAGTCCAGATTGAAGATGCTGCAGATAGTGAATTTGTTACTGGTGACATAGTAAGTAAACTAGCGGTTGTCGAAGCCAATGAAGCCTTAGTAAAAGCCAAGAAAAAGCCGGCCAAGTATGATCAGCTACTACTTGGAATTACCAAAGCTTCTCTATCTACCGACTCTTTCCTAAGTGCAGCCAGCTTCCAAGATACAACTCGCGTTCTAATTGCTGCTGCTACTAGCGGTAAAGTTGACCACCTTTACGGTCTAAAAGAAAACGTAATCCTTGGTCGCCGAATTCCAGTCGGTACTGGCTATGAAGATCCTGAAGCGGAGTTAGAAGACGAAGTAATCGAAGAGGTTGCGGCGATCTAACGAATCTGTTAGAATAGGCCCCAGAGTTTCATTTAGTAAATATAAGAGAGTATTGAACGGTATATTGGTTGTGCTGATCAATAAACCGTCAATATCTCCAAGCATTTAAGGAATAAGAATTGCCAACAATTAATCAATTAGTTAGAAAACCTCGTGTTAAAGTGACTAAGAAATCTAAGTCACCTCATCTTCAGCGCGTTGTAAATAACCTCAAAACTCGTAATTACGAGAAACCTTCTCCATTTAAGCGAGGAGTGTGTGTTAAGGTAACCACTAAAACACCAAAGAAACCAAACTCTGCCCTACGAAAAGTTGCTCGTGTTCGTTTAACTAATGGTCACGAAGTATGGGCTTACATCGGTGGTGAAGGGCACAACCTTCAAGAACATGCAGTTGTTCTAATCCGTGGTGGACGAGTAAAGGATCTTCCTGGTGTGCGTTACCACATAGTCCGTGGTTCTTTTGACCTTCAAGGTGTTAGTGATCGAAAACGTAGCCGATCAAAGTACGGTACCAAGAAAGCGAGTAAATAATGCCTCGTAAAGTAACCAAAGCTCTAGTCCGAGATATTAAACCCGACCGCGTATACAACAGTGTTATGGTTCAAAAAGTCATCAACCGAGTCATGTTAAATGGTAAGAAGCAACTAGCAGAACGACTAGTCTACGGTGGTATGGAGAAAGCGGCTAATAAACTAAAAGTGGATAATCCATTGGATGTCTTTGACCAAGCCTTAAAGAATGTTCAACCGCACGTTGAAACCCGTTCCCGAAGAGTGGGTGGTGCAAACTACCAAATACCATTTGAAGTAAAAGGCCAGCGACAAAATCACTTAACCATTATGTGGTTTGTGGCAGCGGCACGATCAAGAAAAGGTATTTCTATGGAAGATAAAATTGCTGCTGAACTAGTCGAAGCTTACAACGGTGCAGGAAGTGCAGTTAAGAAGCGTGAAGATGTACATAAGATGGCTGATGCTAACCGAGCTTTTGCTCACTTTGCAAGGTTCTAAATCATGGAGATCGAGAACAGTCCATACCCTCCTGGTCCTTCGGGTGATCCAACAACAGATCAAGCTGTTAGACGCGTTGATCGAGTACTGGCTAGAGGCAAACCCGATCCAAATCCTAAAGAAAGAATATTTTCTCGAAAGTCCAAACCAACCGAATTAGATAGGCAAATATGGGATACTTATGTAGATTACGCTGAACAAGTGGTAGATCAAGATAGATGGCCAGATGCACACCAAGAAGCTCGAAATTTTGTTATAGGACAGCTTATTGTTCAAACAAATACATATGAAAATAAAAGTCACGATGATTAATTAACGGAGAGAAAAATGGCAAAGAAATACCCACTAGGCAAGATTAGAAACATTGGAATTATAGCGCACATTGACGCCGGTAAAACCACCACTACGGAAGGAATCCTCTACCGGACTGGTTTAAAGCACAAAATCGGTGCCGTTCATGAAGGTGAAACTACCACTGACTGGATGGCTCAAGAACGTGAACGTGGTATCACTATCGTATCTGCTGCTGTTTCCTGCTACTGGAAAGATCATCAGATTAACATTATCGATACCCCGGGACACATTGACTTCACTGTTGAAGTAGAACGATCGCTACGGGTTCTCGATGGAGCTATAGTGGTGTTTGATGGAAAGATGGGTGTTGAATCACAGTCTGAGACTGTCTGGCGCCAAGCTGACAAGTACAACGTTCCACGTATCTGTTTTATAAACAAAATTAACCAAACTGGTGGTGACTTCTATAAATCCCTTGATACCATCCATGCTCGACTAAACAAACGAGCATTCCCAATACATCTTCCTATTGGATTTGAACAAGGTATTAATGGTGTTATAGATCTAGTATCTATGAAAGCTTATACCTATAAGGAATTCACCGATAAAGCTCTAGTAGAAGGTGAGATTCCTGAAGATATGATCGACCAAGCCAAGAAATACCGTAGTTTGCTTATCGAAAATGCAGTGGCTGAAGATGAAGAAATGCTCGAAAAATACTTTGAAGTTGGCGAAGAAGGGCTTAGTGAGGATGAAATCAAGCAAGCTATTCGTAGCGCTATTCTTACTGCCGAATTTTTCGCAGTAACCGGTGGTGACGGCCGTGGAGTAATTGTCGAGAAAGTACTAGATCTAGTGAATGATCTCTTACCAAGTCCTGTTGATCGTGGTTCAAACTGGGGTACAGACCCTAAGACTGGAGACAAGTTAGAACGAAAACCTGAAAGCAGCGAACCATTCGCTGGGTTAGCATTCAAGATTGCTACCGACCCATTCGTAGGTAAGCTAGCTTACTTCCGTGTCTATTCAGGAAAACTAAAGTCCGGTAGTTATGTACTTAACAGCTCAACTGGTGAAAAAGAACGTGTTGGACGTATCGTTCGGATGCAAGCTGACAAACGTGAAGATGTAGATGAAGTTGATGCAGGAGATATCGCAGCAATTGTTGGTCTAAAAGGGACAACAACTGGAGATACTCTTTGCGAACAAACTAAACCAATTATTCTTGAAAGCATCACCTTCCCAGAACCACCAGTAAGCATTGCAATTGAGCCGAAAACAAAAGCCGACCAAGAAAAGATGGGAATTGCCTTACAACGCCTAGCAGAAGAAGATCCAACTTTCCGAGTTAAAGTAGATGACGAAACTGGTCAGACTATTATCAGTGGTATGGGTGAACTTCACCTAGAAATCCTAGTGGATAGAATGAAGCGAGAATTTAAAGTTGAAGCTAACATTGGTCAACCCCAGGTTGCCTACCGAGAAACTATCCGTAAAGACGCCGTTGAAGCTGAAGGAAAATTCATTAAACAGTCCGGTGGACGTGGTCAATATGGTCATGTATGGATCCGCCTTAGTCAAAATGAAGCCGGCGAAGGATTTGAATTCATCAACTCTATTAAAGGTGGTGTGGTACCAAGTGAATATATCAAGCCAGTATCTGAGGGGATTAAAGAAGCTATGGCTAATGGCGTACTAGCCGGATATCCAGTTGTAGATGTAAAGGCTGAACTGTACGACGGAAGTTACCACGATGTCGACTCAAACGAAATGGCCTTCAAGATTGCTGGGAGCATGGCTCTACAAAATGGTGTCAAGAACGCAAGCCCAGTACTCATGGAACCGGTCATGAAAGTTGTTGTTGTAACCCCTGAAGAATTTATGGGTGACGTGATTGGCGACCTGAACAGTAAACGTGGCCGAATAGAGTCTATGGAAGACTTAAGTGCTGGAGTAAAAGAAATAACTTCTTTCGTGCCTCTTGGTGAGATGTTTGGTTATACCACAAATCTAAGAAGCACTACCCAAGGTAGAGCTAGCTCTAGTATGGAATTAGACCACTACGCAGATGTACCAAACCATGTTGCCGAAGCTATTATTGCCAGCAACTCAAAATAGAGTCAAATAAACACTTTACAAACACCGTAGTTTTAGATAATATATATCGGTAACTCGCATGAGTACTATACACTTATGCAAGAATTAATTAGTTAATACAATAAAATAGGAGTCTTACCATATGGCAGACAATTTTGATCGAAGTAAGCCGCACGTAAACGTCGGTACCATGGGGCACGTTGACCATGGAAAAACAACACTAACAGCTGCTATTACATCAGTACTAGCTAAGAAGCTACCAAGTGACGTAAATAAACAAATTGCATACGACCAAATCGACAATGCACCTGAAGAAAAAGCACGTGGTATAACCATTGCTACTTCTCACCAGGAATATGAAAGTGAAAAGCGACACTATGCTCACGTAGATATGCCAGGACACGCTGACTATGTTAAGAACATGATTACCGGTGCTGCTCAAATCGATGGTGCAATCCTTGTAGTAGGTGCTAACGACGGTCCTTTACCGCAAACTCGTGAACACGTTCTTCTTGCAAAGCAAGTTGGTGTTCCAAGCATCCTAGTATTCATGAACAAGATGGACCTTGCTGATCCAGAATTAGTTGAACTAGTTGAAATGGATATCCGTGAACTACTAGCTAAGAACGGATTTGACGAAGATGCTCCTATAATTAAAGGCTCTGCGACAAAAGCCCTAGAAGGCTCAAAAGAAGACGAAGATGCAATTATGGAACTAGTCAAAGCTATGGACGACTACGTACCTGAACCAAAACGAGAACTAGACAAGCCTTTCCTAATGCCAATTGAAGATGTATTCAGTATTAAGGGTCGTGGTACCGTTGCTACTGGACGTGTCGAACAAGGTATTGTAAAGGTTGGGGAAGAAGTTGAAATCGTCGGTATTAAGAAGACAACTAAGTCTACTGTTACTGGTGTAGAAATGTTTAAAAAGAACCTAGACCAAGGACAAGCTGGCGATAACGTTGGTATCCTACTCCGAGGTGTTGAACGTGATGACATCGAACGTGGACAAGTTCTTGCCAAGCCAGGTTCTGTAACTCCGCACACTGAATTTGATGCTGAAGTATATATCCTAACTAAAGAAGAAGGTGGACGTCATACTCCTTTCTTCAAAGGATATAAGCCACAGTTCTACTTCCGTACTACTGACGTAACCGGTGAAGTTGAACTTCCAGCTGACAAAGAAATGGTTATGCCAGGTGACACAGTCACTTTCAAGGTAAAACTACTTGCTCCAATCGCTATGGAACAAGGTCTTCGCTTCGCTATTCGTGAAGGTGGACGAACTGTTGGTGCTGGTGTTGTAACCAAGATCAGCAAATAATATATCTATACTAAGATATATGAAAGACCTGGAGAAATCCGGGTCTTTTTTATTGTATTTTCATGGTGATATACTAGTAATATGAGTTTAACAACGGACGACCTTCAAGATATTCGAACAATCATCAAGGATGAAATTAACCCGCTAAGAGGCGATATTGAAGCTCTGAGTAACGATATTAAAGAAATTTATGAGATGATTTCAGAACTACAGTCTTCGACTATTACAGATAAATCATTCAAGAAGAAGTCTTTAGAAGACAAATTGTTGACAGTAAATGCCGAGCTACTAGCGATGGCCAAACAAGCAGGCATAACCTTGCCTAGATAATAGTTTTATTGTAAAATGATCAGGTAAATTAATCGTGATGACTAAAAGTCGCTTGAATGGATCATATATCCACCAAGAGATGTTACATTACTAGGAGAGAACATGGCAGAAGCCAAAAAAGATGCAAGTACTAAACAGCGGATTCGTATCCGTCTAAAGGCCTATGATCACAAAGTAATCGATCAAGCAGCTAAGCAAATTGTCGATACAGCTCTACGAACTGGCGCAGTTATTGCTGGACCGATCCCACTTCCAACAAAAAAGACAACTTATACAGTAGTCAAAAGTCCACACGTATATAAAAAGGGTCGCGAACAGTTCGAGATGCGTGTACATAAACGACTTATCGACGTACTTGATCCAACACCAAAGACTATAGATAGTCTTATGAACATCAGCTTACCAGCTGGTTGTGACGCTGAAATTAAGATGTAACAACAAACACCTACTACGAGGAGAAATGAATAAGTCTAAAAAAGTCAAAGTAGCGGTCGCCGAAGAAAAAGTTGACCTTCGACGAGGCATCGACCATATAGGAGTTACTGTAAATTTCCTTATCCATGACGGGAGCGGCAAAATATTACTTCAAAAACGCAGTAAGAATTGTCGTGACGAACATGGTAAGTGGGATATTGGCGGTGGAGCTGTTGAGTTCGGCGAAGAACTCCACGAAGCATTAGAACGTGAATTAATGGAAGAATATAAAATTAGCCCCTTAGCTTATGAATTAACCGAAATCTATAACGCTCTACGCGAACATCAAGGAATTCCCACCCACTGGGTTGCTATTAATTACAAAGTCTTAGTTAATCCGGATGAAATCAGAATAGGTGAACCTCATAAAGTTGATGCTATAGGCTGGTTCAATGAAGACGATTTACCAGAGTCATCCGAATTGCATAGTAAATTTGACGAGGCAAAAAGAATTGCTTTGAAGCACAATATACTAAAGTAAACTGAATCCTCTCTTCAGTAGTGTATAATTACACTAATGCCTAAAACGAAAACAAAATCAAAAAGAAAATCTACCAAAACTAAAACTAGCAAATCAAAATATAAGAGACAGCCAGCTGAATTAGATTCGGTTTACATTCTTAAACTTACCGTCTACTTAATCCTGAGCTCACAATGGATACATTTCACCACTACCGCCGGGAGTGGGGGTATGAACTTCTCTCTTCCCTTAGGTGCAGTATTGGGGTTACTGTTAGCTACACATGACCGGTTTAAAATCGATCGCAAAATAGAATATGCTGTCATTTTAATCGCCATGCTAATTGGTTTTTGGCTTCCAACGGGCTTATCCGTCGTAATCTAAAGTAGTGTAGTTTTTGCAACATCTTGACAGATGTAGGCAATGAGTGTTACTCTTTATTGGTATCAAAAAAATATTGGTTGGTATGAAGGTTCATCACTGTTAGAGTTTTTATCTAAAAACAATACACAAATACATGTATTACAGGGGCGAAAACCACACACGACCAAATGTTTTTATTTCTAGGCCAAATAGCCCAAGCGATAATATTAACCATACGAGGATAGATGAAAGCACTAATTACCCGCAAAATCGGTATGACCAGCATCATGATGGAAGATGGTGTCGTCTGTCCTATTACCTTGCTTTCTGCACAACCTAATACTGTAACTCAAATAAAGACTGTTGACGTCGATGGTTATAACGCCATACAAGTTGGCGCTGAAGAGGCTAAGAAAGTCAATAAGACTCTTCTAGGACATCTCAAGCCATCAAAAGCCAATTCCAAGATTATTCGCGAATTTAGATTAAATGACACAGACCCAGACCTCAGCGTCGGAGCACAACTCACCGCAGAGGTCTTTTCAATTGGCGACAAAGTTAATGTCCAAGGTACTTCCAAAGGAAAAGGATTTGCTGGAACGATTAAGCGACATAACTTTCATCGTCAGAGAAAAACTCATGGTGGTAAAGGAAATACACGTAAACCTGGTTCAATCGGTTCAATGTATCCTCAACATATTTTTAAAGGTAAAAGAATGGCCGGCCGTATGGGCCATGAAACAGTTAGCGTCATGAACCTTGAAGTAGCACTAGTTGACGTCGAAAATAACCTTATTGGTATCAAAGGTGCAGTACCTGGACCTCGTAAGAGTCTTGTACTGGTAAAATCAAACGAAATGACTGGGAAGGCTAAGTAATGAGTGTTGCTACTTTTACAAAAGCTGGCGCCAAAGCCACTACTAATGTGACTCTAGATAAATCTGTATTTGGTCTAGAAGTTGAAAGTCATGATTTGCTAAAACAAGTATACGTCGCCTATCTCGCTAATGGCCGCGAGAACCTAGCAGTTACCAAAACTAGAGGTTTAGTACGGGGTGGTGGTAAGAAGCCTTGGAAACAAAAAGGCACTGGACGGGCCCGTTTTGGTTCAATTAGAGTTCCTATTTGGAGGGGTGGTGGTATAACTTTCGGTCCTACTGGCCAAGAAAATTATTCTCAAAAGATTCACACCAAAGTAAAGCGCCTAGCAATTCGCCAAGCACTTAGTATTGCTGCAGCTGACAAGAAAGTTAAAGTCATTGATGCGATCAGCCTAAAAGAAGCTAAAACTAGCGAACTGAACAAGCTACTTAAAAAACTAGGTGTTGAGCGTCAGACTTTACTAGTAGTATCAAACCTTGATGACAAAATAACCCGAGCGAGTAGCAACCTGGAGAAAGTAAAAGTAGTTCAACCAAACTATCTTAATGTCTACGACCTAGTAAACTCATATAACATTATTATTGAAAAAGACTGCCTAGATACAATATCTAATTGGCTAAATCCAGCTAAGACGGCGAATGCAAAACCTGCAAAGCCAGCAACTAAGAACAAGGCGGAGGCTAAATAATGAAAGACCTCGTACTCAAGCCCCGAATGAGCGAAAAAGCTTACCAACAAAGCGTTGCAAGCAACGTTTACGTATTCGTTGTGCCTCTAACTGTTAATAAAATGACTATTAAACAAGCTGTTGAAGATCAATTTGAAGTTACTGTAACCAAGGTACGGACTGTTATTCAAAGTGGTAAAGCAGTAAACAGCCGACACCGTCGAGCCCGACCTATTAAAGTAAACCGCGCAGATATTAAAAAGGCCTATGTAACTGTAAAAGACGGTGACACAATTACTATCTTTGAATCTGAAGACGAAAAAGACACCAAGAAGAAGACCACTAAAAAAGCCAAAGTAGCAAAGGCGGAGAAGTAAGATGGCTGTACAATCATACCGACCAACGACACCAGGACGACGCGGCATGTCTAGCCAGGACATGAGCGAAATTACGGCCAAGAAGCCTATTAAATCACTTCTTGTTAAAAAGTCTAAGAACGCCGGTCGTAATAACCAAGGACGTATAACTACCAGACACCAAGGTGGTGGAGTTAAGCAATTCTATCGAATTATGAACTTTAAGTTGGCCGATGGTAGTTCAGCAACAATCGAAGCTATTGAATACGACCCGAACAGGACTGCTAGGATTGCCCGAATTAAAGACAATACTGGAAAATATCACTATATATTAGCTGCCAAAGGCATGAAAGTCGGACAGAAAATTGCATCTGGCGAAGAAGCACCTGTTGAAACCGGGAACCGAAAAGCTCTAAAAAATATACCGGTTGGTAGTCTTATCCATGGTATTGAGCTAACTCCAGGTCGTGGTGCACAAATGGTACGATCTGCTGGAACTAGTGCCCAGCTAATGGCTAAAGAAGGTGACCATGCTCAAATTCGAATGCCATCAGGTGAAGTTAGGATCGTTCTACTAGAATGTACAGCCAGTATTGGACGTATCGGCAACGAACAACACCAGAACGTTAAAATTGGAAAAGCCGGCCGGAACCGACTTAAAGGTAAGCGCCCAAGTGTTCGTGGTGTTGTTATGAATGCCGCCGATCACCCTCATGGTGGTGGTGATGGTGGACGTCACGGTATGGCAAAAGCTCCTAGAACTCCATGGGGACAGAAGACTCTGGGTTATAAAACACGGCGTCGTAAGAGCACTAATAAGAATATTATAAGAAGTCGTCATCAGGCGAAGAGAAGATAAGGATTAGTAATGAGTAGATCACTAAAAAAAGGACCATTTATCGACCCTAAACTAGCTAAGAAAGTTAGTGCTCTAGGTGCTGAAGACCGAACCATTATTAAAACATGGGCTCGGGCCTCTACTATTACTCCTGAATTTGTTGGACGAACAATTGCTGTACATAACGGTAAGGTTCATGTACCAGTATTTATCACTGAAAACATGGTTGGACACAAGCTTGGTGAATTCTCACCAACTCGAAAATTCCGAAGCCATGGCGGTAAACTTGCTAAAGGACAGAAATAATGAGTGTTAAAGCAGTAGCCAAGAACGTAAGTGTCAGCCCCCGAAAAGTCGGTGAGGTTGCTTCTCTTGTCCGTGGCCGAAGTGTTGCTGACGCGCTAGTGATCCTTTCGCACACTCCAAGAGCTTCAGCTATACCAGTTCGAAAAGCAATTGAGAGCGCTAAGGCAAATGCTGATCATAACCACAACTATAAGCCAGACACTTTAGTTATTACTGAAATTAGTGTAACGCCTGGAATGCGTCTAAAACGATTCCGACCACAAGCTCGAGGAAGTGCCGCTGAATACATCAAGCGAAGTAGCCATATCCGAGTAATTGTTGATGGCGAAATGCGTAAACCAAAGACCGTTAAGAAAGAAGTTAAAGCAGATAGCAAGCCAGCCAAGAAAGGGAGCAAGTAATGGGACAAAAAGTTAATCCTATCAGCATGCGATTGCAAGTTAATAAAGACTGGCGCAGTAAGTGGTTCATCAACAAACGTGAATACGCTGGCTACCTAGCTAAAGACTTGCAGGTACGTAAACTAATCCAAAATAAACTTGGTAGTCGGGCTGCTATAAATAAAGTAGACATTGAACGTTCTCCTAATCTAGTAACGGTAACTATCTATACTGCCAAAGCCGGTGTTGTTATCGGACGTGGTGGTACTGGTGCACAAGAACTAAAAAGCGCCATTGAGAATATCTATCAAGCACAAACACGAGTAAACATTGAAGAGATCAAGAAACCAGAATTACACGCTAAACTAGTTGCTGAAAATATTGCCCACCAAATTGAACGACGAATCTCTTTCCGTAGAGCTATTAAATCTACAGCCGCCGCTACTATGCGAGCTGGTGCAAAAGGTATCCGAATTCAAGTTTCTGGACGACTAAACGGCGCCGACATGTCTAGGCGTGAGAAAGAAATTCAAGGAAGTGTTCCACTTCATACTATTCGAGCTGACATTGACTTCGCTAGCGTACCTGCAAATACTGCAAAAGGTATTATTGGTGTAAAAGTATGGATCTATAAAGGCGAGGTAAGCTAGTATGTTAATGCCTAAACGACAAAAGTTCCGAAAAGCTATGAAAGGCCGTATTACCGGCGTTGCTACAAGTGGCAACTATATAGCTTTTGGCGACTATGGACTGCAAAGTCTTGGTAGTGAAAGAATTACCTCTCGTCAAATTGAAGCCGCTCGACAGGCTATGACTCGCTACATTAAGCGTGGTGGTAAAATTTGGATTAGAATTTTCCCTCACACTCCTGTTACTCGTAAACCTCAAGACGTTAAAATGGGTAGCGGTAAAGGAAATCCCGAGTTTTTTGTAGCTAAAGTCCGCCCGGGAACTATCCTATTTGAAATGCAGGGTGTTGACGAAGCTGTAGCTAGAGAAGCTATGCGACTTGCCAGCCATAAACTACCGATCAAGACAAAGTTTTTAGTAAAGGACGAGGTATAGAATTATGCAGATCCTAGAAATTAGAAAACTACCAACCGAGAAACTGACTGTGGAATGCGTAAAGCTACGTGAAGAGATTGCTGAGCTAAAACGACGTGTTCACATGGGCGAAGTAACAAATGTAAGATTAATTAGAAATAAGAGAAAAGACCTGGCCAGAATGCTTACTGTTCTTGGCGAACAGATTTACAAGGAGACCGAATAATGGCTAAGACCCTAACTGGAGTTGTAGTATCCGATAAGACCGATAAAACTATCGTAGTCTCTGTTGCTACTCACAAAAACCACCCACTATACCGCAAGGCATATATTACTAATAAGAAATTCATGGCACATGATGCTAAAAACGAGGCCAAGCAAGGTGATACTGTAATTATCAGCGAAACCACTCCGTTAAGTGCTCGTAAACGACATACACTTAGTAAAGTAGTCAGCCGGGCAAAAATATCTCAGGATAACAGTGTAGAAGCTGTAACTCCAAAGACTGAAGAAATTCTAGAGGAAGAAAAGTAATGATACAGCAAGAATCAAGAATCGGCGTTTGTGACAATAGCGGTGCAAAAGAACTTCTTTGCATTCGTGTACTAGGTGGTACCCGCAAGCGTTACGCTCGAGTCGGCGATACTATCGTGGCTACCGTAAAAGAAGCAGCTCCAAACGGAACAGTTAAAAAGAAGACTGTCGTTCGGGCAGTTGTTGTGCGTACTAAGAATGTTATTAAACGAAAAGATGGTTCAACCATTCGATTCGATGACAATGCAGCTGTAGTAATTGGTGACGACAAACTACCACGAGCCACTCGTATCTTTGGACCAGTACCAAGAGAACTTCGAGAATTAGGCTTTGCGAAAATAATTTCACTTGCACCGGAGGTCCTATAATGAGTAGTCCCATAAGCGTCCGAAACCATGGCAAAGCTAATGAAGTATTTAAAATTCGCCTGCGAAAAGGTGATGAAGTAATGCTGTTAGCTGGCAAGAATAAAGGTAAGACTGGCAAAGTAATTGCTACTCATCCACGACTTAATAAAGTAACCGTTGAAGGACTAAATATTGTTAAAAAGCACATCAAGCCAAATAAACAATATCCTCAAGGTGGAATAATCCCAATAACCAAGCCAATTGACGTATCTAAGGTTGGTATCATCGACCCTAGTTCAAAGAAACCAACCCGAATTGGCTACAAATTTAATGCAAAGAACGAAAAAGTTAGAGTATATAAGTCTAGCGGAAAGGAGATCAAGTAATGGCAACTGCAACTAAACAACCAAAAGCTACTAAAGCCAACAAGTCAGATCAGTCTAACTACACTGCCCGTCTAAAAGATCTCTACCAAAAGACTTACGCAAAAGAACTAATGAAGGAGCTTGAGCTTGGTAACATCAATCAAGTACCTAAACTACAAAAGATTGTGGTAAATGTCGGCCTAGGACGAGCAAAAGACGATAAAAAAATGCTGGAAGTAGCTAAGAATACACTGAGAAAAATTACTGCCCAGGAGCCAATCGACACGGTAGCAAAAAATTCAATTGCTGGCTTTAAACTTCGAGAAGGTAACAAAATTGGTTTGAAAGTTACTCTTCGAGGCAATCACATGTACGAATTCGCCGATCGACTAATTAACATTGTCATTCCACGTCTGCGTGATTTCCACGGAGTTAAGAATACTGCTTTTGATCAATCTGGAAACTTTAGTATCGGCTTCGTAGATCAATCAGTTTTCCCTGAACTATCTTACGAAGAAACAACTACCGCTCATGGCCTTCAAGCCATATTCGTCATCAAAGCCAACAACGTAAATGAATCTCAAGCGCTACTAACTAAACTAGGTATGCCGTTTGAGAAGAAGGAGAATAAGTAATGGCTAGAAAATCTAATATTGCCCGAGACAAAAAGCGCGCCAAGATGCATGCTAAGTATGCTGCTAAGCGAGCTGAACTGAAGAAGTTAGGTGATCTAGATGGACTACATCTATTACCAAAGAATTCTTCACCTACAAGATTAAAGAACCGATGTATTGAAACCGGAAGGCCCCACGCTTACATGCGAACCTTCGGGCTATCACGTATATCATTTAGAGAACACGCTAGTAAGGGTGAAATACCTGGCGTAACGAAAGCGAGCTGGTAATGACACAGACATCAACAGACCCAATTTCAGACATGCTAACCCGAATTCGGAATGCTATTGCAGTTCGAAAATCAGATATTGTATTGCCTCACAGTAACGTAAAAGAATCAGTAGCCAAATTACTTCAGAAGAATAACTTCGTTGAAAAAATCACTGTAGCTGATGCGAGCATTGGTAAAACATTGCACGTCAAGATAAACCTTGAAGATAGCAACGCTAAAATTACTGAAATCAAAAGACTTAGCACTCCTGGACGACGATACTACGTAGCAGCTAAAGACATTCCAACTGTAAAAAGTGGTCGTGGCTTAGTAATTGTATCGACATCAAAAGGTATGATGACTGGCAGTGAAGCTAAAAAAGTCGGTATCGGCGGTGAATTAATTTGTAAGGTATTTTAAGATGAGTCGTGTAGGAAAATCACCAATTACAGTACCATCTGGAGTTAACGTCTCTATAGCTGACGATGTAATTACGGTTACTGGTTCAAAAGGTACACTTTCTGAACCTCAGATCGAAGACATAACGGTAAAGTTAGAAGATAACGTAATTACTGTAACTCGAGCTAACGATATGCCTAAAATTAGAGCTAAACATGGCCTAATGCGAGCTTTGATCAATAACATGGTTGTTGGAGTATCTGAAGGATTCTCTAAGCAGCTAGAGATTAAAGGTGTAGGTTATCGGGTTGCTCAAGCCGGAACTGATCTTAAACTAAATGTTGGCTTCTCTCACGATATTATGTACCCTATTCCTCAGGGAGTAAAAGTGGATATCCAAGGCACAGTCATGACAGTCAGCGGCATCAGCCGTCAACAAGTCGGACAAGTTGCTGCCGAAATCCGAGCTATTAAGAAACCTGAGCCCTACAAAGGTAAAGGTATTATGTATGTCGGCGAACGAATACTTCGTAAGTCAGGTAAGTCAGGTAAGGAAAAATAATGGAACGATTAAAGAAGAAACAACTAAATCTTAAGCATCGTAAGGCCCGAGTTAGGTCTACTATTTCTGGTACTGCTAAGCGACCTAGACTAACTGTCCATATCAGCAATCGGCATGTATCAGCTCAATTAATAAACGATGAAAAACACCAGACTATTGCAGCAACTACCTCAGTTGGCAGGAAAGAGAAAGTTACAATAACTGAACTAGCTATCGCTGCTGGTGAGGATATTGCTAAAAAAGCTCAAAAAGCTAAGATTAAATCTGTAGTATTTGACCGAAATGGCCGACAATATCACGGAAGAATACAGGCTCTAGCTGAATCAGCCCGTAAAAATGGATTGGAGTTCTAAATGGTAGATTCACAAAACACTCAAAGAATGAATCGAAAGATTGATCAAGAAGAAAAACAGTTCGATGAACGTGTACTAGCTATTGATCGTGTTGCTCGTGTTGTAAAAGGCGGACGAAGATTTAGATTCCGTGCCCTAGTTGTAGTTGGCGACAAGAAGAACAAGGTGGGTGTAGGCTCTGCTAAAGGTGCTGACGTATCTACTGCTGTTTCTAAAGCCGTAGACGTCGCTAAAAAGAGTATGATCAATGTAACACTATACAAAGGTACGCTGCCACATGATGCACTTACTAAAGTAGGTGGTGCGAATATTCTAATTAAGCCAGCCAGCCCCGGTACTGGTCTAATTGCTGGTGGTGTGGTAAGAACCATCTTGGAAGTTGCTGGTGTGCATAACGCTCTAAGTAAATCACTTGGATCAAGCAACAAGACTAACACTGCTTACGCAGTAATAGAGGCTCTAGACAGTATGGTTCCTGCTAAAAACTGGGTTACATCCAAGCCAATTGAAAAGAAAGATAAGAAAGTCACGAAAGCTGCAGATAGTAAAACAGATGATGCGAAAAGTGAAGATAAGCCAAAAGCAAAAACTACAAAAGCTACCAAGCCAAAAACTGAATCAAAAGCTAAAAAAGAGGCTAAATAATGAGTTACAATAAACTAAACATTACTAGCAAAAAGTCTGGCAACCGAGTCGGTAGAGGTATTTCTGCTGGACAAGGAAAGACTGCTGGACGTGGTACCAAAGGACAAAAGGCCCGAACTGGATTTAGTCTTCGACCTGGATTTGAAGGCGGACAAAACCCGCTAATGCAACGTTTTCCTAAACTTCGAGGTTTTAAGTCTTTCAAGACTAAACCAGAAGTCGTCCAAATTAGCGACTTAGATAATTTTGGAGTGAATATAGATAACTTCACTCTAGCTGAAGCTGGACTTATCTCTAGCCCTTACGTAAAAGTAAAACTTATCGCTAACGGTGAAGTAACCAAGAAACATACTGTTAGTCTACAGGCTGCATCGGCCACCGCTGAAGCTGCTGTCAAGAAGGCTGGTGGTGAGTTTAAGCAAGTCCCGCGAATTGGCGAACCGAAGAAAACTGATACTAAATCAAAATAATTAATTTGTAGTAATTACTAGTTATTTATTCATTTTTCATCTAAGAGCCAAGCATCCAAAATGATGTATTAAATAACTGGTTACAAACATAAATTTAATGTAGAATAGTTTGGAATGAGTTGGAAAGTAATTTGGTCATCATTAAAGAGTGCAGACATGCGCAAACGCCTATTGGCTGTTATGGGCATGTTATTTGTATTCCGTATTTTTGCCCATATTCCCGTACCTCTTGCTGACCCTACCACCCTAAAGCAAATTCTTGAAAATGTCTTTACCTCCAGCGAAACCCCTCAGTTATTCAGTTTTATTAACGTTCTATCTGGTGGGGCACTGGCTAACTTCTCAATCATGCTTGTTGGTTTAGGCCCCTACATTAATGCATCTATTATTTTACAGCTGTTAACTAAAGCTATCCCTCAGCTTGAGGCCTTGAATAAAGAAGGTGAATACGGTCGAAAGAAGATTAACCAATATACCCGTATATTAACCCTACCGCTAGCTATCATGCAGTCTATTGGTGCCATCTATCTAGTAAGACAATCTGCTTCCAGTATCGGTGGACTGGGGGATATCACAGCCAATACCTCGCTTATGCAGTGGGTCTTAATGGTTTGTGCCCTAACTGGTGGGTCTATGATCCTTATGTGGCTTGGAGAACTAATCACAGAACAGAACGTTGGAAATGGTATATCACTAATCATTACCGTAGGTATTGTTAGTAGCTTGCCAGGCACCATCGGATCACTACTAACTAGCGTAATAAATGAAAATGAAAAATGGAATATTTTCGGTCGTCAGCTACCTATTGATCAACAAGGTCTGCTATACACGCTCCTGATAGTAGCAATAGTTACAATCGTCACAGTTCTGGTAGTAAAGCTGAACGAGGCTTCCCGGAATATTACAATCAACTACGCGAAACGGGTCCAAGGCAACCGTAGCTACGGTGGGGTAACAACCACACTGCCGGTTAAACTTATCACTGCTGGAGTAATACCAATTATTTTCGCAGTTGCTTTCTTAAGCGTCCCAAGTTTTGTTGGGCAATTGATGACCTCATCAAGTAGCGCTCGCCTACAATCACTAGGTGCTGAACTAGTAAAATTATTCCAAAACCCGACTGCCCAGACCTTCCAGCAACCTGGCTGGCAACCATACATCTATCCATTAGTCTACTTTATACTGGTTTTTGCTTTTACATTCTTCTACACATCTATTGCATTCAACACCAAGGAAATTGCCGAAAACCTCCAAAAACAAGGTGGCTTTATTGAAGGAGTACGAATTGGAGCTCAAACTGAGAAATATCTAGGTAAAGTAGTCAATCGACTTACCCTGTTTGGGGCTTTATCGCTAGGTATGTTGGCCTTAATGCCAATCCTTGGTCAGAAATTCCTAACCACCAACATATCGCTAGGTGGAACCAGCCTACTGATCTTGGTATCTGTAGCTCTAGAGACCCTACGTCAGATCGAATCTCGAGCTCTTATGGCCACATACGACCAATATACCCAGGATGACTTCTTTTATGACTCCAGCGAGCCAGCACAGGCTGCAACAGGGGGTAGGAGGCTAAGGTTTATCCCTAAAACTCTAAAAAGATCAGGTAAAAAGAGCGATAATTCAACTAAATCAAAAGATAATTAGAAAATGTCTTTACATTTGTTAGATCTATCTGTTATAATTGGCTCTTAGTTATATTTATGGCAGTAAACAAGGAAGTAATCGAACTAACGGGCACAATAGTAGAGACTCTACCTGGGACTCAGTTTCGTGTCGAACTTGAAAACGGTCATAAAATTATAGCTCATGTTGCAGGAAAGATGCGGAAACATTATATCCGAATCGTCCCCGGTGACAGCGTTACGGTCGAGTTGACCCCTTACGATCTTACGAAGGGCAGAATCACCTATCGCAAATCATAATCGTAATTGATTATATTTTATTAAAATTAAGGCAGTGTGTTATGAATTCCAGAAAGGAACATGATCCGTATGAAAGTACGTGCTAGCGTCAAAAAAATCAGTCCAGACGATAAGATAGTCCGCCGCAAAGGTAAGGTCTATGTTATTAACAAATTAAAGCCTAAACACAAGCAAAGGCAAGGTTAAACATGGCTAGAATTTCTGGTGTAACTATTCCTTCTGAAAAACAAATTCAAATTGCCCTAACTTATGTCTACGGCATAGGCCCAAAAACTAGTAGTGATATCCTTACAGCAGCTAAAATTGATAAAACTGTCCGAGTAAAGAACCTAACTGATTCTGAGATCTCTAAAATTCAAGACGTTATTAACGACACCCTAACTGTTGAAGGTGAACTTCAAAGAATTGTTAGCGGTAATATTAAGCGTCTAAAAGATATTAACGCCTACCGAGGTCTTCGACACAAGCAGAATCTTCCATCAAGAGGCCAAAGAACTAAGACTAACGCTCGAACCCGTCGTGGTAAGAAAGTAACTGTAGGGGGAACAGCCAAGAAAGTAGCGGCTAAGACCTAAGATTAGGAAATATTATGACTGAAGATAAATCAAAGACTACAACCCAAGCAGAAGAAAAGAAAACCGCCAAGGCCGATGAGCCAGTGGTTACTAAAACTCAGGCAAAGAAAGAAACTCAAGAAGCTCCTAAAGATAGCCCAGATACAACATCTAGCGAAAATGAAAGTGGCGAAGTTAAGAAAGCTCCAAAACGAAAGAAAGTTAAGCGCGCAGTACCTTACGGACAAGTACACATATCTGCCTCTTTCAATAATACTATCGTAACCTTTACTGATTCTAACGGTGGAGCTCTTACAGCATCAAGTTCGGGGGCCTGTGGCTTCCGAGGATCAAAGAAAGGCACCGCCTATGCAGCGCAGGTAGCAGCTGAAAAAGCTGGACAAATGGCCCAACAACAATACGGATTCACTAAAGCCGATGTTTATGTCAAAGGTATAGGCCTAGGTAGAGAATCTGCCGTTCGAACCCTTAATACACTAGGAATTGCTGTTGAATCAATTAAAGATGTTACAGGAGTCGCTCATGGTGGCGTACGTCCACGGAAAGCGAGAAGGGTCTAAGCATGGCACGAGATACACAATCTATAGTAAAAATGAGCCGTCGTGAAGGTTACGCCCTCCACCCTAAGGCCCATAAAGCGCTAGTAAAGCGAACTAACAAACCAGGTGCTCAAGGCGGCATGATGTCTAGGAACAAACCTAGTCAATATAGCCTACAGCTAAGAGAAAAACAGAAAGTTAAGCGACTTTATGGTTTACTAGAAAAACAATTCTCTCGTCTTATGGCCGAAGCCTCACGTAAAACTGGTCAATCTGGAGCAATCTTACTCCAACTACTTGAACGAAGATTAGATAATGTTATATACCGCAGTGGCCTAGCTGTAAGTAGACGAGCTGCCCGGCAGTTAGTTACCCATGGTCACTTCATGCTAAATGATCACCGAGTTGATGTTCCTTCAATAAGAGTAAAAGTTGGCGATGAAATTGTACTTCGCGATAAAGCTAAGAAGAATGAATATTTCAAGAATATAGATGACGTTAGCCCAGCAGCCACAGACACTGTCCCTGCTTGGTTAAAAGTTGACCGAAAGAAATTCAAAGTAACCGTTACAAATACCCCATCACGTGATGATGCTGAACCAGATATCAACGAACAATTAATAGTAGAATATTATTCACGCTAGGAGGCGATAAATATATGTCAAAAATGATTCACACCCCAGGTCTCGTAAACATCGACGATCATAAGGATAATTCAGCAACCTTTACCATTGAACCACTTCACACTGGCTACGGTATGACCCTAGGTAACTCCCTACGGAGAGTTCTACTATCTAGTATTGCAGGTGCAGCAATTACTTCTTTTAAGATTGAAGGTGCTACTCATGAATTCACCACTGTTAAAGGTGTAAAAGAAGATATCGTAGATATCATGCTAGCACTTCGTGGTGTTCGCTTCCGAGTATTTAGTAGTGAACCGCAAACACTTAGACTGACTAAGACTAGCAAGGGTAAAGTTACAGCTAAAGACATCGAAGGTAACTCTGATGTTGAAATTGTAAATCCAAAACATCAAATCGCTACAATCGACGATGACAAAACTAAGCTAGTTATCGATATAGAAGTAGAAACTGGTAGAGGCTACCGAACTATTGACGAATCAGGTCAGAAAAAGAAAAGTGATATGATCGCTCTTGACGCTGTGTTTAGCCCCGTCAGCCGAGTACGCTATAAAGTTGAGAACACTCGTGTTGGACAAATGACCGACCTAGATAAATTACATATTACTATAGACACCGATGGTTCTATTACTCCACGAGACGCCTTTGAAGAAGCAGCAGCTATATTAGTAAACCAATATACTGCCTTAGCCGGTCAAACTAAGGTAGAAGTTATCGCTCCTACTCCAGTAAAAACTGCTGAAGAAGTAGCTGCCGAAAATGATGAGCCAGCTGAGCTAATGACTTCTATTGAAGATCTGAACTTGTCAGCTCGGACTACAAATGCCCTAGTTAATAACGAAATTCATACCCTAAAAGACCTATTCGATCTTAATGATGCAGAACTGCGTGACCTAAAAGGTTTTGGTAGCAAAGCCCTAGACGAAGTTAAAGATAAAATGGCGGAGTTGGAGCTATAAATGCATCGTCACGGATATAAAGGTCGTAAATTTGGAAGAGAAACTGATCAGCGATCAGCTCTGATTAAGAGTCTAGCCGAGTCTTTAGTGCGAGATGGCTCGATCAAGACTACAATTTCAAAAGCCAAAGAACTTGTGCCTTATATGGAAAAATTAATCACCAAAGCGAAAGTTGGCGACCTACATAATAGACGCCAGGTTATTAACGGCCTACAAACTATAGAAAGTGCTCATAAACTAGTAGACGATATGACCCCCAAAATGAGCGGCCGGACAAGTGGACACTTAAGAATTACAAAACTAGAAAATCGACGTGGAGACAATACCCTAATGGCTCAAGTTTCTTTTGTTGATGATCTAAAAGAAGCACCAGTAGCTAAAGATCAATCTAAGGCAAAATCAACTGTGTCTAAGTCGAAAGCCAAGACCTCGTCCAAAAAACCGGCAGCCAAGGAGACTAAATAATGAATTCAAAAACATATAGCGCAAAACCAACCGACGTAGTACGCAAGTGGTACATAGTAGATGCTTCTAAAGCGCCTATGGGAAGAGTTGCTACTGAAGTTGCTACTCTACTTACCGGAAAAGGTAAACCAATGTATACCGCCCACATCGACTGTGGTGACTATGTCATTATCACCAACACCGACAAATTAGTAGCGACTGGAAATAAATTAGACGGCAAGATCTATTACAAGCATAGTAAATATCCAGGTGGTCTTAAATCTGCAA
Source organism: Candidatus Saccharimonadota bacterium (assembly GCA_020428425.1). Taxonomy (GTDB): domain Bacteria; phylum Patescibacteriota; class Saccharimonadia; order Saccharimonadales; family AWTP1-31; genus JAGQMX01. Next base: position 29,289 of record JAGQMX010000006.1, read on the forward strand.
CTTTAAAAGAACAAATGGAGAAAGACTCTACAAGAGTATTATTCAAGGCTGTCCGAGGCATGCTACCAGTAAATAAACTTCGTGCCGATAGACTGATGCGACTTAAGTTGTATCCTGGTAGTGAGCACAATCATAATGCCCAGGCTCCTGTCGAGTACAAACTAACTCACGTTAAAGATCTAAGCAAGGAGACTAAATAATGGCTACAACTAAACCAAAGAATTACTTCTACGCCTTAGGCCGACGCAAAAGCGTTACTGCCCGTGCACGGCTAATGACTGGAAAAGGTTCGATAACTATTAACTCCAAGCCAGCTGAAGAATATTTTGCAAACAGCACCCAATTACTATACGAAATTAACCAGCCATTCAACGTATTAGAACAAAATGGCAAATACGACGTGACAGTTGTTGTTTCTGGTGGTGGTATGAGCGGACAAGCTATCGCTATCCGACTTGCTATCTCCAAGGCCCTAGTCCTTATAAACGAAGACTTCAAGCAAACACTGCGCCGCGCCGATCTACTTGGCCGTGACCCCAGAGAGAAAGAACGTAAGAAATACGGTCTTAAGGGTGCTCGAAAACAACGACAATTCACCAAGCGTTAAACAAAACTCACTAGTAGTTGCAATAACTATCTTTTCTGTCGGTCTGTTATCTTTAACAAACTTTCATTTGTTAGGCATAATTCTAATTGCAGGGACGAGCATATATGTATACAGACACTATGGCTATTTGAGAGTCCTACTCCATAACGCCATAATTATCGGTCTACTATTGGCAATCCACTAAAAACATGGTACCTTCTTATTGATGAGTAAAGTAATGACCAACAATATATATTGGTTTACCGGCCAATCTTGGACGGTTTATTTAGCTTAGCTAATAATCTTGCATCAGCAGTCAACCGTCCAACTGGGCGGTTTTTTAATTTACTAAATAATGGAAGAATAAATATGGAACTATCACAATCAAAAGCACAAGAAATATTAAAGACTAATAAGATCGCAGTATCACCGGAAGATTTTAGGTCATCGGTAGAAATTGCTACACAATTTGTGCTCACTGGGCAAGTAGCAATTAATCCGCTAGAGGAGCAACGAACAGAAAATATAGATGATATAAATATTATCGATCAAAACATTCAATAAAATAACGTATAATAGAATCAATATGAGTAAACCAGTAATATTAACTGGCCTACGGGCTAACAACGATTTGCACCTCGGTAACTACCTGGGGGCCTTGCTTCCTATTGTCGAAATGCAGAAGAAACATGCTGGGGAATTCCAGATAAACTTATTCGTACCTGATCTTCATAGCTTCACCACACCAATTGACCATTCAAAATTATACGAACAATCGCTAAACAATATCAGGCTATTCATTGCCGCCGGATTAAACATCAAAGACGAAAATACTTTTGTCTATCGGCAAAGTTTTATTCCAGCACATAGTGAACTAACTGTTATCCTAAACTCCTTCACTTACATCGGTGAGCTTAAGCGAATGACTCAATTCAAAGAAAAAGGTGAAGGTCAGCAAAGTAGCGTTTCAGCTGGACTTTTTGACTATCCAGTCCTAATGGCCGCCGACATCCTACTGTATGGTGCAAAATATGTGCCAGTTGGAGCTGATCAAACTCAACACGTTGAGTTAGCTAGAGATATTGCTGAAAGGTTTAATAACAAGTTCGGAGATATATTTATATTACCAGAAGCCGAGAAACAACAGATAGCCTTCACCGAGTCAGTCGATAGGCTAAGAATTAGAGACTTGCTCCATCCTGAGAAGAAAATGAGCAAGTCCGACGAAACCGGCAAGGGCGTCATATTCTTAAACGATAGCCCGGAAGTAGCTACCAAAAAGATTATGTCGGCCACAACCGATAGTTTTGGTGAAATTAAGTATGACCGCAAGGAACGCCCAGGCATCAGTAACCTAATGGACATCCTAGCTGCATTGACCAATACACCACTTGATTCCATCAAGCAACAATATGAAGGTAGTACGACCTATGGAGATTTTAAAGCTGATGTTGCTAAGTCTGTGGCTAACTTCTTAACTACCTTCCAAGCAAATCTAGCAAGAGTCGACGATGGCCAGACTCTATATAAAATAACTCAATCAGAGAAACAGATGAATGATGTTGCCAACCAAACTTTGTTGAAAGTGCAAAAAGTAGTTGGTCTTAGAGTCTAAATGAAGTTTACAGCCGGCTCAGATTATACGCGTCTCGATCTTTGTATAGCTGACAAAGTAGATAATCTTAGCAGGTCTTTTATAACTGCACTATGTGACCAAGGAAAAGTCCAAATAAATAGTAAAACGATATATAAACCTTCCGTTAAGATCAGAGCAGGGGATTCTATTGAAATAGATTACGATTTTGATGCAGTAATAGATATTCCCGAAATTCAGTTAGATATTATTTACCAGGATGATGATTGTTTAGTAGTTGTGAAGCCCGAAGGAATACTAACCCACAGCAAAGGCCGGTTCAACCCGGAGGCTACAGTTTCAAGTTTTATACGTAAATATACAACTGGTATGCAGGATAATCGAGGTGGGATTGTTCATCGCTTAGACCGAGTAACATCTGGATTGCTTATTTGCGCCAAACACCAACAAGCAATGGATTGGCTGCAAAAACAATTTGCTGAACGTAAAGTTAAAAAGATATATATGGCAGTAGTTAGTGGGACACCTGCCGAAGCTGAAGCACTAATCGACATGCCTATTGAGAGGAATCCAAAAAAACCGCAAACATTCCGAGTTGGTCCAAATGGAAAGCCGGCCAAAACCTCATACAAAGTTCTTACCAGCAATAACAGTTATTCACTAGTTGAATTATATCCAGAGACTGGTCGAACTCATCAACTTCGAGTCCATCTTGCCCAAATCGGACACCCTATACTTGGAGATGTTCTGTATGGTGGTAAGCCTGCCGAGCGGACCTATCTACATGCCAAATCTCTAGAATTAACTTTATTAAACAAACAAAAAAAGAAATTCGAAGCTCCAATGCCAGAGGCTTTTAATAATAAGGTTAAATAAATATGGAGCTGTTACTTCATCCTACTACCAAGCATTCGGTCGACAATATACTAGCTTCACCGAGTCAAGCAATATTACTACATGCACCAGCTGGCAGCGGTAAGGGTCTAACTGCAAAATATATATCTTCTAGACTATTGAACATTACGTTAGAGCAAGTAGATAATAGTTCAAAAATTAAAATTTTATCTATCAATCCAGATGGAAAAGAAAAACGATTATCTATAGAAAATATCCGTGAAATTAATGGTTTTCTTAAACTTAAAACAACCGGAAATTCAAATTACAGGCGAGCTGTTATTGTTGAAGATGCCCAGACTATGGGACATGAAGCCCAAAATGCCTTTCTAAAAACCCTGGAAGAACCACCAAAAGATACAATAATAATTCTAACCACCACTAACACTGAATTATTGCTGCCAACCATCCAGTCTAGAGTACAGCCATTAGCCATATTAGCACCTAGCAAAAAGGCAACTTTAGACTACTTTTCAGTAAAATATACTGTGGCTGAGATAGAAAAAGCTTATCTATTATCTGAGGGAGCTATTGGGCTAACTACTGCACTTCTAGAAAACCAAACCGATCATCAATTAGTTAAAAATATTGAACTAGCTAAAGATGTATACCGTAAAAACATCTTTGAACGACTAAATCTAATAGATAATATAGTTAAAACAATAGATATCTCCAGTTTTCTACTTGCCATGGAACGAGTCAGTCATGTTGCCCTATATAATGCAGTCCAAAAAAAGGATAGTTCCACAAAAGCTTGGAACAAACGAGCCAAATTAATCCTCGAGTCTCAGGGATATTTAGCAAATAACCCAAATTCTAAGCTACTTCTTAGTAATCTATTTATCAATCTGTAAACTGTACTTGACTGCATTGTTCCAGTATAATTACTGTAATGTTAGAGCTACTTATTCTTGTAATATTTGGTGCGCTAGTCATACGAACCTCTAAGGGTGACGATGATGAGCTCGGCGCCCTCCCCAGGAAGATTACTGACAAGGTTGGAAAACTATGGGACGTTGCCCACCAAGGTATGCGGGAGAACAGGTTTCTCCGAGCAGAGAAAGCATTATTAACTATTTTGAAAATTGATGTGCGAAATGCAGCAGCATACAATAGATTGGGTATACTTTATGCAAAACAGAAAGAGTACAAAGATGCCATCGATTGTTTTGAAATTGCATCTAGTATTGAGTCCACTCCATCCAGCTTGCACAACCTAGGACTAATTTATTACGAAACTGAAAACTACGAGAAAGCTGCTATTGCATTTGAGCAAGCATTGAAGCTGGAAGATAAACTAGCTGCCCGCCATATTGCCTACGCAAAAGTTCAAGAGCAACTAGGAAATAACAAACTAATGATCAGCGAACTAAAAATAGCTGCAGAGTTAGAGCCAAATAAAGAAACTTACGAACTACTTAAAAAAGCCTACGAACAACAAGATATGCAGATTGAAGCTGATGAAATTGAGCAACAACTAAAAAAACTAATAGTTCCTGCTGGCAGACCAAAAAAGGTTGCCCGCCCCAAACGCGTTGTAATTTAACCCCTGTAATGCTACACTAACCTAGTATTATTTTGTGCCGCCTTAGCTCAGTTGGTTAGAGCGACGGTTTTGTAAACCGTAGGTC
>JAGQMX010000090.1 GCA_020428425.1 Candidatus Saccharimonadota bacterium
ATTTATTGGCAATTGATGACACTGAAGGGAATCAGAAAGATAATATTCAACTAGGCAAGGACATAGATTGTTCCGCGGTTACAAATTTTGAACCAATTGGCCAAGATAGTGATGGTTGGAATGAAGAGTACTTTGAAGGAACGTTTGATGGTAAGGGCCACAGTATTAAAAACCTAAATGTTGATACTTCTGAGAGTGGTACTAATGCCGGATTATTTTATGGCATTAATCTAGCAACAGTAAAAAATCTAACATTGAGTGGGGGAAATATTATTGGTGAATATTATGCCGGTGCTCTAGCTGGTCGTGGTGATTCATCGACGGTATCTAATGTTATCAGTGACCTAGATGTTACATCAATTGATGATTATGCTGGTGGACTATTTGGATATTTTGATACCGATGACAATAATTCCTTGGTTAGCAGAGTATCTTCTAGTGGTAATGTAGTATCTGAAAATGACAATGCTGGTGGATTAATTGGCAATATTAATGTAGATGAAGAAATTACATTTAGATTATCTGAAAGTTTTTCAACAGGAGATGTTACCGGGGACAGGAATACTGGAGGCTTAGCTGGTGAAATAGAAATTGATGAAGATGATGACTATACTATCCCTTCTAATCTTATTATTGAAGATAGTTATGCTACGGGTAATGTTATTTCAACAGATGGTTACGCTGGTGGTATTGCTGGTTATTCCTATTCATATAATGACGAATACGATAATAATATTAATACAGTACTACAACGTACCTATTCTTCGGGAAATGTTACCGGATATGATGGAGCCGGTGGGTTGATCGGTGGCGTTGAAGAATTAGAATACGTTGGACAGAATTTATCGGTAAGTGATTCATTTGCTGTCGGTGCTGTAGAATCAGACGATGACCCCTACTCTCTGATAGGCGGTACCTCATTTACCAATGAAGGTGAATATTTGTTTACTAATAACTATTTCGATGAAACCGGAACTGGACAATCTGATGCTACGCCGGAGGGCAACGATGGAGCTACTGCTGTGAATGCTACTGGTAGCCAACCGGATTATTTTAAAAATAATTCTACAAATCCCCCTTTAGATGAATGGGATTTTACTACTATTTGGAAAACTCAAGCTAGCGGATATCCTGTGTTACGACTGGAATCGGTAGATACCGACTCCGATGGTGCATCAGATGACGTAGAAAATGCCGGGCCAAATGGCGGTGATGCTAATAACGATGGTACTCTGGATAGTTATCAGGCGAATGTGGCTTCTTTCGTGAACACAGTTTCTAGTAAATACGCGGTTATTGAAATATCTGAGGAGTGTAGTTTAACTTCATCTGGTTCACAAGCGGAAGCTGCTAACTCAGTTCAAGATTCAGGCTTTGACTACCCTGCAGGTTTGCTTAATTTTACAGCTAGCTGCGGAACAGCGGGCTTTACAGCTACTGTCAAACAATACTACTACGATCAATCTAGTGAGGGGCTAGTAGCTAGGAAGTATAATTCGGTAACAGATGCTTACTTTAACCTAGTGGGGTCATATGGTGGTGAAGTTGGACAGACAACTATAGATGGGAATAACGTAGCTACAGTTACATACTTAGTTACAGACGGTGGTGACTTAGACATCGATGGGGTTGCCGACGGTAATTTAGTTGATCCAGCAGGATTGGCTGAATCAGTTGTTGGTAGTCCGAATACTGGCTATAACTTAGTAGATTAAGCTATAATATAGCTAATGGAAAAACAGGGAAAAAACAAGAATCAACACTTACTTCGTGGGGTAAAAAAGACTGGTGGATTGTTAAATTCTGGATTTAGTATAGTCAAATCAAGTAAATTAACAACGTATATCCTTGTCTTAATAGTTGGTATTGGGCTAGGTTATGGTGGAGGTAGATTACTGCCGAGTAGTAGCGAAAGTGATGTTAAAACAAAAAGCAGTAGCTTAGCGGCAAAACCCAGAGCTGAATTAACTGAAAAAGAAAAACTTCAATTACAGTATGAGCGAGTAGATAAAGATGTAATCAAATCTAAGGAAAAGGTCGATGATGATTTGGTAGACAAAGATATTACTGATGCGCAATCTGAGATGATAAATAACAAGATTGATGAAGTTGCCATAATTAGGAAGACACTAGATAATACAAAAGATGAGGATCGTAAGAAGCTGAAGGAACTAAAGCTTGAGCTACGTAAATGGTCTACAGAAAACGATGTAAGAAATAGCTATGTCTCGAGGGTGTTATAAATGAAAAATATACTAAATAACATTAAATGTAATAAAAAACTATCTATAGTTTACTTTGTTATTTTTTTAGTTATGTTGTTTGCGGTTTATCAATACTATATCTTCAAAAAACCTGTAGAAAGCAAGCCAAATTCGGTAGTTACTGTCTCTACCGATAAACCA
>JAGQMX010000091.1 GCA_020428425.1 Candidatus Saccharimonadota bacterium
CAATAATCCTACGATGCCTGTTTCGTAAGCAATTTGAAGATAGTAATTTTCAGTCAAAAGGCCGCCGTCAGGATTCCTAATCGACACAATACCTGCCGTCCCTGGCCCATGACCAATAGGCTTATCAACTATTTTCTGAGCACTGGTCTTAGTAAATTCTAGGTGCAAATCATTCGAATCCAGCTCAGCAGTGGTAGTCTCATCACTATGCAGTATTATGTTCTGGACTACATACTGATCTCTTAGTACAAAGCCAAATATGGAAAGCAAAACTAATACTGATGCGGTTATTAATATAGGTTTCTTAAATCGTTGAAACGAAAAGTTCTTTCCGTATGACAACACAAAGTAAGCAATTACCGATATACCCAGACCCACTAATGCAGCCCTAGAAAAAGTCAAGAACAAGGCAAGGAAATGTAGAAGTATCAAGCCAGCATAAAACATTTTTTGTTTATTCTTCCTATAGCCATCAATCAGAAAAAGAATTGGCAGCAGCAAATATGCACCTAATGAATTTGGGTCCCTAATAGTAGACATTACCCGCGGCAAGTCGGGTTTATCGTCTATGAAGAAAGTTGGGCGGACCCCACGCTCCAAAGAATAGCCAAAGTGGCTCATTAAATCCCTGGGTAGTAGATACTGGAGAATCGCTAACAAGCTAACAATTGAGCTAACCCATAATACTATTTTAATAACTTTGGAATAGTCAATTTTTTCAGGCCATAATAGGACCGCAGAATAGCCCAGTAGTAGATAGCCAAATACTCTGACGTTATAGGTGGTACCAAGAATTGCAGTCTCGCTATAAATATCCTTATTTACCCACCAAACTAGTAGATGAATAATCGCATACAGAGAAGTTAACGCAACTAGCGTATTAAATAGTTTATTCTGCTTCTGTAAAATCCAAACACTAATAATCGAAAAGACTGTGATTAGTAGCAGTACTAGATCTTTAGCAACCTTCCATATCTCTAATCCTCCGGTAGCTAAACTTAGCCACTGGGAAAGAAATATATGAAACGGCATGTAGGCAAGTAGAGCGTAAACACAGTACATGGGTAGGCGTTTAGCAATATTCATCCTATAATTGTACCTGTTGTGAATGAAAAAATCCCCCACATTGTAATAGATGCTCGAATTCGCCGCTCTAGCACCGGTCGATATATTGACCGACTTATTGAACATCTTCAAAAAATTGATTCTAATTCTAAATACACAATACTAATACAGAAAGACGATAACTGGGAACCATCAAACAGTAACTTCACCACTAAAGTAGCTGACTTTAAACAGTTCTCTTTTAATCCGCTTGATCAAATACGGTTCGCTGGTATGCTGTATGACTTAAAGGCAGATATCGTTCACTTCCCGATGAATCAACAGCCAGTACTGTACTTTGGTCCTGTTGTTACAACAACCATGGATCTTACCATGCTCAAGTACACTCGTGCCGGAAAAACACCCTTACCAATATTCTGGCTGAAGATGATAGGTTACCGCTTCTTGTTTTGGCTAAGTAACCGTAAATCTAAGGCGATTATTACTATCAGTAAATATGTAAAGAAATCTTTAGCTGAGAAATATAAGTTTACTACCAATAAAACTACTACTACTTACTGTGCGGCTGAAGAAATGCACGACAATAATCAGACTTCCCCAAGCTACATTGACAAAGATGAGGAGTTTATCTTGTATGTTGGGGCTGCTTTTCCGCACAAAAATCTACCTACCCTAGTAGACGCACTGGGCCTGATCAAGGAAAACTCCAACTTAAAACTAATTCTTGTTGGGAAAAAAGAATATTACTACCATAAACTAGATAAATATATATCTAAGAAAGATTACAGTGATCGGGTAATAACCACTGACTTTATTCCCGATTCTGAACTAAACTGGCTGTACCAAAACACTTCGGCCTATGTCTTCCCTAGCCTTAGTGAAGGTTTTGGCTTGCCAGGCTTAGAAGCAATGGTTCACGGAGCTCCAGTAGTTAGCAGCAACTCCACCTGCCTACCTGAAATATACGGTGACGCCGCCCTATACTTCAACCCGCTAGATGCCGAAGATATGGCACTGAAAATAGAGCGTGTATTATCTGACAAAAACTACCGTAAACAATTAATCGCTCATGGTCACAAACAAGTAAAAAAATACTCTTGGACTAAAACAGCCGAACAAACCTTGGAAGTATATAAAAAAGTATTGGGCTAGGTAAAATACCTAACACTATTCTTTTTCTGTCTCTGTATCTACGTCTGTGTCTTTAGCTGATTTGTTG
>JAGQMX010000092.1 GCA_020428425.1 Candidatus Saccharimonadota bacterium
CCATTTTCTTTTCTGAAACCCCACCTTGTAAATATTGGATTGTCCAGAATCTCAAACGCCTAGATGGCTTGGGTTCATGTACTGCATATATACCTTTTTTTTTATTTAGTATATCAGCGAAAAATTTAGTACCCGTTCTTCCCGTAGACAATATGAATATATTGTTTTTATTACTCATATTTATGAAATTTAGTTTTTTCCAAAATTTTTTCTTGATTATTCAGCATCCTATCGAACATATCAGCAACTAATCCTAGTAATCCAAGCATCACACCTACACCTACTAAAAATAATGAAATTATTCCTACTGCTATGTAGGGACTTATTGAGCCAGTAGAAATCCAGTTCCATGAAACAAATCCACCAAAGACAATTCCAGGAATTAAACACACAAGACTAGCAGTACCAAAAAACTTAAGTGGAGCATAATCACGATATGCTCTGAGAATATTTAACGCACTGCCAAATAAAAACTGCCAAAAGCCCCTTACAACACGCGACTTTCTGCCCGGGAAATAATGCACATTTATAGGCACTGAAGCTATATCCATCTTTTTTATTGCTAATACTTGGAAAGATTCTTGTGTGTACGTATAGTTGCTGTTTATATTAAGGGCTATCATGGCTCTCTTGTTGTAGGCGCGGAATCCACAAGTTACATCTTTAAAATACTGCCCGGATAGATTGCCCACAATTTTTGCACCAAGTCGATTTGCCCAATACTTACCTGTAGGCATATTTTTTGGTTTTCTAATAGTTCCTGATTGTGGATCTGTGAACCTATCAGCGGCAGCGAAATCATATTTTCCGCCAATCACAGGGGCTAGAATAATAGGTATATCTTCTGGCGAAAATTGAAGATCACCGTCAATGTTTACGCTATAGTCAGCCCCCATTTCCAATACTGTATCAACCGCCTGCTGAAACCTATATGCTAGCTTTTTCTGTGTAAGGCCTTCAATAACTTTATCTGCACCATTTTTTCTAGCAATTTCTGCAGTCTTGTCAGTACTGCCATCACTAATAACTAGAGTCTGTATCTCTGAGATACCATTAATTTTCTTTGGGATTCGATCCAGCAACTCCTTTAGAGTAGCTGCTTCGTCCTTGCAAATTGTAAATATTACTAACTTCATTAAACCTCATTATTTAGCTGTAAAACTATAGTTAGTTTATACTATATTTGATGAATAGTATAAAAAAGATCGCAGTGATTGGACTGGGATATGTTGGACTTCCTTTAGCTTTACTTGCAGAATCTAAAGGATTCGAAGTTATTGGAATAGATTTAGATAAGAAAAAAATAGATAGTCTAAATGCTCATAAATCTACAATTAATGAGCCAAGAATCAACAAGCAAATAATAAATACTAAAATACACTTTACAAACAAAATTGAAGGCATTAATAGCTTAGACGCGGTAATTATCTGTGTCCCCACACCTGTAGATGACAACAAAACACCAGATCTGACTCCGGTAACTAATGCAGTAAGATCATTAACGCCCCATATGAGAAATGGAAGTCTATTAGTTATTGAATCAACTATAAATCCCGGCGTTTGTGATGAGGTGATAATTCCATTAATAGAGACTGAAACATCTCATCAAGTCGGTAAAACACTCCATATTGCTCATTGCCCAGAACGTATTAATCCCGGAGATCCAAAATGGAATGTCAGTAACATCAATAGGGTTCTGGGATCAAATTCTGAAGTAGGATTAAATTTAGCCTACGATTTCTATAATAAATTAGTAGACGCCAATATTATGAAGATGGG
>JAGQMX010000007.1 GCA_020428425.1 Candidatus Saccharimonadota bacterium
TGTAGCCTGGGATAAACCAAAGACCAACATCCGCAGGCGAAAGGAAATATACCCGGAGTATAAAGCCGGCCGTAAACCACCTCCACCAGATTTTTATGAACAAATTCCTTTGCTCCATGAACTGTTAGATGCCTTTGGGTGGCCACTTTATGAGTTCGACGATTACGAAGCAGATGACATTATGGGTACGCTTGCGGTGCAGGCAACTGAGCAAGATATTGAAACAATGTTAATTACTAGCGATATGGACATGTTGCAATTAATTGATCTGCACGTCAGTGTATATGCAATAAAAAAGGGTTTAAGTAACATAGAGTTATATAAGCCAGAAAGTTTTACCGAAAAATATGGCATCAAGCCTAGTCAGTTCTTAGATCTAAAGTCATTGATGGGCGATAGTTCAGATAATATCCCTGGGGTTCCGGGTATCGGACAAAAAGGCGCATTAGAACTGTTAAAGCAATACGGCACGCTAGATGAAATATATGAGAATATTGAGCTAATCAAAGATTCGCTGAAGAAAAAGCTGGTGGCTGGTAAAGACTCAGCATTTATGAGTAAAAAATTAGCGGCGATTTGGACTGATGCACCAGTAAAACTAGATCTTTCGAAGCTAGATATTAGTGCTCATGATCCCCAGAAAATTACTCAGATGCTCAAGAAGCTCGAATTCAGGACCCTAGCCAGGCAATTTCCTGAGTCTATTGAACAAGATTCAAATCAAGCTTCTAGCCAGAGTAAAAAGATCGATTTAGAACTGGTAGATACTGAAGTTATTAAATCAGATAAAGATCTGCAACAAATGGTAATTCCAAAACCTGGTGATCTGGTGCTAAATGTAGCGGCAGATAAGGATGGGGCCTTGGATAAACTACACCTTGGCTTTGATGAGAAAAATGTAACAATCGATGTTAAGAACCTTAAACTTAGTTCTGTAAAGAATTACTTATCTTCTTTGTTTGTAATCTATCCGGCAGTTATTGGCTATGATCTAAAAGCTTCATTTAAGTGGTTGCTAGAAGCTGGGATAGATATTCCAGCGGTGAAACATGATGGATTAATCGGATCCTTTTTGTTGAATAGTTTAATTAGAGATAACTCACTCAGCCAGTTAGCAGATTCAACACTCGGAATTTATCTGGATGAATCGGTAGCTGAACCCGCTGAAGTGATTGCTGTGACTCGGGCTATTTGCGTTGCCCAAGCTAAGGAGATTGCCGACAATACTAAGTTTACGGAGTTGGTCAAAACGGTAGATTGGCCAATAATCCCAGTGTTAGCTCGCATGGAAAATTACGGAATTGAACTGGACACCGAATACTTAAAGCTAATGTCAGCTCAGGTAGAAGATATTATTATTGACCTGACCCAGCAAATATATGGCTTTGCCGATAAGGAATTTAATATTGCTTCGCCCAGTCAGTTATCCGATGTTTTATTCAACGATTTAAAATTGCCGACAACTGGAATTAAGAAAGGGAAGACTAGCTATTCGACAGCAGCTAGTGAGCTAGAGAAACTTCGGCCACACCACGAGATCATTGATATGATTAGTCAGTACCGAGAGGTATCAAAGCTAAAGAATACCTATATCGATACATTGCCAACTATGATTGATGAGAATTCTCGACTGCATACAACTTTTAATTTAACTATTGCCCAAACCGGCCGACTAAGTAGTACTGATCCAAATCTGCAAAATATTCCAGTAAAGACCGAACTCGGTCGACGAATCCGGACGGCTTTTGTGGCCTCTGAAGGATACACTTTCGTAAGTGCTGACTATAGTCAATTCGAGCTAAGACTAGCGGCTGTGCTGGCTGAAGACCAGCAGATGATCGATGCTTTCAATAGAGATGTAGACATCCATACGTTAACCGCCTCACAGGTATACGACCGTGATCCTGAGGATGTTACTAAATCTATGCGAAGGGAAGCAAAGGTAGTTAATTTCGGGATAATGTATGGACTTAGCACCCATGGCTTAGTTGCAGCTACCGGTATGGGCTATGATCAAGCAAAAAAATTCATAGACAAGTATTTTGAAACTAGGCCCAAATTGAAAGAATATATTGAAAAAGTGAAAGAACAAGCTAAAAAAGATGGATATGTTGAGACATTGATGGGACGACGTCGTCCAACTCCAGATATTCGATCAAGTAACTTCCAGGTTAGGGAAGCAGCTACTCGAGCAGCAGTTAATATGCCATTTCAGGGCAGTGCAGCCGATATTATGAAAAAAGCGATGGTAGATATTTATAAAAAGATTGGCAAAAACAGTAAGATAAAGATGTTATTACAGGTGCATGACAGTATCTTAGTTGAATGCCCAGAAGCTGAAGCTAAGCAGACGGCAAATATGCTGAAAGAAGTTATGGAAGCAGCTATAAAGCTCCCTGTTAAATTGACCGTGGACACTGTACATGGCGATAATTGGGGTGAATTATAAATAGTTGCTTAAAGTATTGTTAATATTGCACAAATATGATATACTATAGTCATTGAAAGGAGTATCATGAAAAGATTTCTGTTGTTTCTAAGTTTCTTACTTGGCATCGTATTTCTACTAATTATCGTAGTCAGTATTACCGGTAACCGGTCTTCAAGTGATAATGTTATTTCTGCTAACAAAGTTTTTGATGTAGCGGATTATGCTGATCGTAATTCTGAAGTAAAGACTATTGTTGCAGGGCCAATTGTCGGGAACGATGAGTATAGAGAAGTACGTATTTCAGTTACTCCGAATTCTAGGACTATAGATATTATTCAAGGATACCAAGGAAAGGTTATTAAAACCCAGTCCTTTGCTAATAACCGCGAAGCGTACACTGAATTCCTAGATGCCTTAAGTGACCAGAAATTTGGAATCTCAAGAGATACAAAATTATCTTTATCTGGGTCCTGCGCTACCGGTAAGCGATATGTGTATCAAACTTTCGATAATTCCGAGATCGTTAGTGATGTATGGTCTGGTAGTTGTACTAGAGGAAGTTCTCAAGGTTCAACTATTCAAATACAAAATCTTTTTAGGAGACAAATTACTGATTATTACAAATTCACCGCCGGTTTGAACTTATAGTCTGTTTATTGGTACAGTATCAAAGTGAAAGATAATAAAATACAGGCCGTAATATTTGATTGTTTTGGTGTATTGACTGGAGACGTTTGGAAAGAGTTTGTCGGTTCATTACCTGAAGATCAGCGAAGCAACGCTAGGGATTTAAATAGAGCATTGGATAAGAATGTTATTTCTCATGATGAATTTTATCAACAGATTAATCAGTTAACTGGCCGTGAAGTTCCAATGGTCGAGAAAATTATTACTAGTGATATGCATAAGAATAAAGAGGTGTTCAAGTATATTCAAAGCTTAAAAGGAAAATATAAGCTAGCGGTACTAAGTAATGTGTCTACTAACTGGATTAGGGAGCAGTTTTTAACCCCTGAGGAAATTAGTCTATTCGATGATTTTGTATTGTCACATGAGGTAGGTCTGATAAAACCCGACCCAGAAATTTTCAAGCTTGCCGCAAAAAGACTTGGTGTAGAAGTTGAGGATTGTTTATTTATTGATGATTCTCCGTATAACGCCCAAGCAGCAGAGAATCTGGGCATGAAGGCTATCACTTACCAAAATTTCAGCCAATTTAGATCACAAGCAGATAAGCTACTGTTTTAGCATTAAACAATACGGATAATAATCTTTTTGGAAGTTCCGATTAGTTGTTGGATATTATAGGATTGCAAGCGCAACTCACCGGCTAGGGCACTGTTACTAGTTTCGATTTTGATATTATCGGAACCAAGCTTTACGTTAACTGGTTTATTGTATCTTTGTTTAACAAATTCTTTAATTTGTTTAATTTCTGTCGGTTCCGAACGGCGATGACGGCTTAATAGCTCATTTAGGGATTCACTCATATGACTATTATAACGCGTTAGATCTTTGATAATTATTAGTATTGTTGTTATTTGTGGTGATCTATGTGATGAGTGTTGAAACTCTGACATAATAGAGGGTATGCCGGAGTTACCTGAAGTAGAAACCGTAAAAAACGGACTTACTAAGTACTTGTCTAATAAAACAATATTAGCAGTAGATTATGATTGGGATAAATCATTCCCGAATTCTAAAGGTTACGTAGATAATTATCTGATTGAGGCTAAGATATTAAAACTTAGAAGACGGGGAAAAGCTTTGATTATCGATCTAGACTCTGGCTATTCGTTGCTGATTCATTTAAAGATGACTGGACAGCTAGTATATAAGGGAAAAGACCAGAAGTTTGGAGCTGGGCATCCAAATGATTCGTTGGTAGGTAGTTTGCCAGATAAATCGACGCGTGTAACGATTAAGCTTTCAGATGACAATCAGAATATATCTACACTATTCTTTAACGATCAGCGGAAGTTTGGTTGGATGAGATTAGTACCAACTATTGAGGTAGAAAATATTAACTTTATGAAGAAGCTTGGCCCAGAACCACTTGAGCCAACAACTACATCTAAAGTTTTCAAGCAAAGACTTCTCAGGAGAAAGAACAGTGGGATTAAAGCAGTACTACTTGATCAAACCGTTATTGCTGGGATTGGAAATATCTATGCTGATGAATGTCTTTGGATGTCGAAGATTCATCCTGAAACAAGAACTGGAAGTTTGTCTGATGCCGCTATGAATAAATTATTTGTTCATATAAAACAGGTATTTACTACGTCAATTAACAGTGGTGGATCTACTGATAAGAATTATGTTAACGCGGATGGCCAGAAGGGTAGTTACCTAAAATTTGCCAAAGTATTTAGACGAGAAGGCCAACCATGTGAGCGATGTGGAAGTGAAATAATTAAGATTAAAGTTGCTGGACGAGGTACACATATCTGTCCAAAATGTCAGAGGCTAAAAAAATGATTACTATTCTAACTGGTAAAAATAGCCATCAGCTTAAGCAACAAAAACGGGAGATTATTTCTAAATTTCTAGCTAGTCATGGTGAGCACGCAATCGAGCAGATAGATGCGTCTACTAAATCTTATGAAGATATTTTAGGTAGTGTTCAGTCCATGCCGTTTTTGGCGGACAGGAAATTAGTTGTATTAACCGAACTGCCAATTAATAAGCAGCTGTCTGATAATATTGAAAAATTATTAGATGCTGTGATTGATCAAGTAGATCTAGTTATATATTTGCCAGTCATAGACAAACGAAGTGTATTGTACAAGGTTTTAAAGAAACAATCTGGATTTAGGGAACTGAAACAACTAGATGAAAACCAGTTAGTTGGATGGCTTATGGATAGGGCAAAGTCTAAATCATATGATCTATCAAGCTCAGATGCCAGGTATTTAATAACCTATGTAGGTACTGATCAGTTACGACTAGGGAACGAATTAGATAAGTTGGGTAGTTACAACCCTATTGTTTCCAGAGAATCAATCAATAAGTTATCTACGAAATCTATTCAGAGTAATACATTCGATATGCTAGATGCTGCTTTTAGTGGAAATACGGCGCAAGCCATAACTTATTACAAGGAACAAAGATTGTTGGGAGTTGATCCTCAGGTAATAATCGGAGCTCTGATTTGGCAAATACGAATAATATTAGCACTAAAGTACTCTAAACTAGATGTTAATGAAACCGCTGCTCATTCTAAGTTTAGCCCTTATTCACTCCGTAAGTCAGCTAAACTAGCTGATGCAATTAGTAGGGAACAAATAAAGAATTTGGTTAGATCAGTTTTAGAACTAGATGTCGCCTCGAAATCTAAGCCAATAGATATCGACGAAGCAATGATGGCTAAGGTATTAGAAATAGGCTCGCTAACGTAATTTACCTATTTGTCTTACAGCGTTATGCTATTTGTTAGTAGTTTTCTTAGTAGCTGTCTTCTTTGCGGGTGCTTTTTTAGCGGTAGTTTTCTTGGTAGCTGGTTTAGCTGATTTGGTGGTTGGTTTTGTGCTTTTGGCACTGACAATCTTAGTTTTGTTCTGTTTGCCTTGAGCAGCTATTTGGGCTTTTTTACGAGCTGCTTTATTCTTATGGATAATGCCTTTTTTTACAGCCAAGTCAATTTTACTTATAGCATCAGAAGCATCTTTACCAGAGAAAGTAGTTTGGAATTTCTTATAAGACTCACGCATACTGCGTTTGACTTTACTATTTCGTACAGCAGCTTTATTAGCCGTTCGCATACGTTTCTTAGCTGACTTGATAATTGGCATAGACTATTTTGATCCTTATTTATTGATATATTATTGATTTCAAGGCTTTACTATAACAGATTGTGGCCAGATAAACAATCTAAAATCATTTATCCTGAGATAACTTGTGCTTTTGGGTCATTTTTCTATTGTAGACAAGCATAAGTAGATATGATACGATTTTAAAAGGTAAAAAATAGTAAAAAATAAAAAAAATGAATCCAAACGATCCTTCAACCAATCCTCAGTCATATACACCTCCACCTCAGGCTAGTATGCCTAATGGCTCAGTAGGACAGGGATCCGGCCAATCGGCAGGTAATGATATGGGTTTTCAACCATATCCTCCTTCTATGCCTCAATCTCCTGTGCCAGGAGCACCAATTAGCCAGCCAAATACAAGTCAACCGGCTCCATATAGTCCTCCAGGTCCTGGAGCGCTTAGTCAGCAATATACGAATACTAATTCTACTCCTTCATCATTTGCTCAAAATAGTTATGGTCCATTTCCTCCACCAGGTGCTTCTGCATTGCCCAGTCCATCAATGCCGCCTGTCGGAGGGGCAGCTAGTGGGAGTAATCAACATCCGACCTCTAGCGTGCGACAGGAAGTTATTGAACATCTAAAGAAAGCAAATAACGTTCTAGTTACGGTTAGTAGTAATCCATCAGTTGATCAATTGTCGTCAGCTATTGCTATTACTCTAGTTCTAAATAAATTAAATAAGCATGCTACAGCGGTATATAGCGGTAAAACTCCATCTACACTTGAATTCTTGCAGCCAGAAAAAACAATAGAAAAAAATACCGATAGTCTTCGTGACTTCATAATTGCTCTAGATAAAGCCAAGGCCGATAAACTACGCTACAAGGTAGAAGATCAGTTCGTCAAAATATTTATTACTCCGTATCACACTAGTATTAATGAAGAAGACTTAGAATTTAGCCAGGGTGATTTCAACGTTGACGTTGTTCTAGCAATTGGTGTTCACCAGAAAACCGAACTTGATCAAGCGATTACTGCTCACGGTAGAATTCTGCATGATGCAGTCACGATTAGTATTAATAATAACAAGCCTGCAGAACTTGGTACCCTAAACTGGTTCCAAGCTGATGCTAGTAGCCTTAGTGAAATGCTAGTTGGCCTTATTGAACCACTTCAAGGCGACAAGATTTTATTAGACAACCAGATTGCAACAAGTTTCTTGACTGGTGTTGTAGCCGAAACTGAGCGCTTTAGTAACAACAAGACTACTCCGAGGACGATGAATGTTTCTGCAACTCTAATGAAAGCCGGAGCAAACCAGCAATTAGTTGCCTCCAAGCTGCAGGAATCTGAACCGGTCCCTGAGGAGTTTGATAAAGATAAATTAGATAAGCTTGCTAAAGAGAAGGGTGAAGCCAATATACCTGCTGCACCAACCCCAAGTAAGGATGGATCACTAGCTATAGAGCACAAACCATCTGAGCCGACGAAAAAACCCAGTAAAACCCTTACTGAGCTAGAAAAAGAGAATAAAAGCAATTCAGATGAATCAGATGATTATGGAAATCTTGCCAAAATACATATTGATGAACAAGGTGGCTTGCATGTTGCCGGTGAAGAGCCTAAGCCAAAAGTAGAAGAGGCGAAGGAAGATAATAAACCTTCTAATATGATATTAGATAAACCATCTATCGGTGGTGACCTTAGCTCCGCTACAAGGGAAGACGCACCTGCATCAGCTATTCCAGCAGTAGATACTCCACCAGCCGATGAAGAAAAAGTATTAAATCGAGCAAAGACAATAGAGCCATTACCAAATAGTAGTAGCCCTAATACACTTAGCGATATAGAAGCGGCGGTACATAGTCCTCACATCTCCAAAGTTGATGCTGCTGACCAAGAAGAAAAGGATCATAATTCCGAAGCTAGCGAGGCTCGTGAAGAAGTGAAAAGAGCATCATCTTTTGGTAACAGTCAAAGACTAGAACCAATAGCTGCACTAAATGCTACTCCGGTAGACTTAAAGACGAATAACACAGAGTCTACACCTAGCCCAGTTGAGCCGGTAAAGCCAAAAACTAGTGATTTAACAAATGAAGAAGTTTTTCCACCTAAACTAGTCGGTCCGGATAATGGTCCAGGGCCTGATCCAACTGCAGCAAGTAGTGAAAATCCAGGATCGCCTCCTCCAGTTCCACCGCCAATTATTCCGTCCAGTTAATAGGAGTTAGCAGGAATGTTGCTACACCCAGTATGATATTATTCTTTCCGAATACATATTCGGAATTGTAGAGAAAATATGGGATTTAGTAAGACGGATTAGAGATTAATAGTACTAATATATTTAAATGTTTATAGTAATTCACTAACCCTAATTTTGTATATGTTCATAATTATGATAACACTTTCAATTGAATGTGCGCCGAATATTGATATTCATGAATAATTTTGATTTGTATAGAAATAATTCTCAGTTTCTTTCCGTAAACACCTTAGAAAAAGAGTACATAATTTGTACAATACTACCATATTCAGTGTTTAGAATAGTATTTCCAGTATTTTGAATTATTATTATGTAGGCAGAGTCTTTTCAAATTATTGAATATATAATTCATCTTTAGAAAAGCTAATGATAATAGCTATAATTTATCCAATCTTCGCTTATGAATTCTATTATCATATTATGCATAGGTGTTAAACAATTATCATGTATGATATATATTTCTTATAACTTTCATCGATATACATTAGGTTATTATCCGACACAATGAAAGCAATCACATAATTTGTCTTAATTATCCTTTTATTATGTATCCTATAACTATGAATATTGATGAGCATAAAGTACTAGATGAAATAATTTTGGTAGATAAGCCTATAGGATGGACTTCTTTTGACGTAGTTGCAAAGATTCGATCGAAACTGTCTAAACAACATGGGAAAAAGGTCAAAGTGGGCCATGCTGGTACACTAGATCCTTTAGCTACAGGGTTGTTAATCGTGTTAGCGGGAAAGGCTACAAAGCAGCAAGATCAGTTTATGAAATTAGATAAAGTATATGAAGTTGCTATTACGCTGGGCCAAACTAGCTCTACCGATGACGAAGAAGGAGAAAAGGTAAAAGTTTCTACCAAGCAACCTTCAAATGAAGATGTGTTGGAAGCGCTTGAAGCTTTTCAAGGAAAGATACAACAAATTCCTCCAGCTTTCTCTGCCATTAAAGTCGATGGTAAACGGTCATATAAACTAGCAAGAGCAGGGAAAGAAGTTAAGATAGAGCCCAGGCAGGTAACTATCTATTCAATTAAAGATATTGTATATGACTATCCTAAGCTTAGATTTACTACAAAAGTTTCAAGTGGCACCTATATTCGGTCTCTAGCAAGAGATATTGGCCAGAAGTTAGGTACTGGGGCCTATGTCAGTGGATTAAGGAGGACTAGTATAGGAGAATACTCTCTGAACTCCAGTAGATCAGTCGAGGAAATCCTTGACAAAACATAAACAGTATAGTAATATAGGGTAAATAAAGTAGTAAAAAGATATTGCAAATAGGCATTCAATCTGTTACTATAATTCCAACTTATGATAACAACCGAGAAGAAAAGTAAGATTATCGCTGACCTACAAGGCAGTAAAACCGATACCGGCAGCAGCGCTGTACAGGTTGGTATTTTAACTGCTCGTATCAATGAATTAACTGAGCACCTTAAAGTTAATAAAAAAGACTTTATGGCCCGACGTGGTTTACTACAGATGGTAGGACAACGAAAACGACACCTTAAATATATTGCAGATAAAGATAGCCAGGCTTATCTAGATATTATTAAAAAACTTGGCATTCGACGCTAATTTGCCCAGACTCTTGATCGACCTGTTAAAAGTTGGATCACAAGCTTGTGCACATTAAACTAAATAACCACTTCGTTGTAGAGCAACAGATATACACTTGTTAAGCACAAGTTAGTTGTATATTTGCAACCCTGCAACGATAGTAAAAGGAGAACAATGGCAACAACCATCAATCCATTCGGAAAAAAAATAATAAAACTAGAAACCCAGTTCTGTGGGCAAACATTGAGCCTAGAAGTCAATCGAGTTGGCTTTAGATCTAGTGCTAGCGTTATTGCCCGTTACGGCGATACAGTAGTGCTTGGAACAGCAATGCTTGGCAAAACTCCAGTAAAGATGGATTACTTCCCGCTGAGTATTGATTACGAAGAAAAAATGTACGCTGCTGGAAAGATAAGCGGTAGCCGCTTTATTAAAAGAGAAGGCCGACCTAGCGAAGATGCGATTCTTATCGGACGTCTAATTGATCGTCCAATTCGCCCATTATGGCCTAAGGGCTATCGTCACGAAGTTCAAGGGGTAGCAACGGTTCTTAGTATGGATCCAGCTTTTCGACCAGATATGGTGGCTATGATAGCTACTAGTGCTGCTTTGATGCTAACTGGTGCACCATTTGAAGGCCCAGTTGCTGGAGTACGTGTAGCACTTGTTGATGGCAAATACCAAGCTTTCGCTACCGGAGAACAGATAGATGATGGTGTGCTTGATCTAGTAGCTGCCGGTACTGAGAATGCCATTATGATGGTAGAGGCAGGTGCTAGCGAAGTTAGCGAGGAACAAGTTGTAGAAGCACTGAAATTTGCTCAAGAAGCAATTCAACCAGCTATTAAACTGCAAAAAGAACTAGTTAACAAAGTAGGTGTTGAGGCTCAAGAGTATGAACTTAGCCTGCCTAGTGAAGACATCCAAACAGCAGTTGATGAATATCTTGCAGATAAGATGGGTAAGAATATTCGTACCGACTATCCTACCCGGCATGAGCGAATGCATGTTATTCGTGAAGAGCTTTTAGCTCACTTTGAAGAAAAACATCCTGAAGATTGGGAAGACGTAAAACGAGATTATGAAGAAGCTTTTGCAAGTTGTGCCAATAAAGACGTTCGAGCCGGCATTATAAATGATGGTGCTCGACCTGATGGCCGTAAACTAACTGAAGTTCGACAGTTAAGTCATGAAGTTGGTCTTTTACCACGAGCTCATGGTTCTGCGCTGTTTACTAGAGGCATAACTCAAGGCTTAAACATTGTTACGCTAGCACCGCTTAGCTATGCACAGTTAATCGATACTATGGAAAAAGATACAGTGAAGCGTTATATGCACCACTTTAATGCACCAGCTTACACAGTTGGTGAGATTCGTAGATTAGGTTCACCAGGACGCCGAGAAATTGGCCACAGTGCTTTGGCTGAGCGAGCACTAACAGCTGTTATTCCATCTGAAGAAGTATTCCCCTATACCATACGATCGGTTACCGAGATTATGAGTCAACATGGTTCAACTTCAATGGCAGCTACCTGTAGCAGCACACTAGCTATGTTGGATGCTGGTGTTCCTTTGCTTCGCCCAGTTAGTGGAATTGCCATGGGATTGATGCTAAAAGAGGATGGTACGCCAGTAATCTTGAGTGATATTGCCGATGCTGAAGATTTTGCTGGTGATATGGACTT
>JAGQMX010000008.1 GCA_020428425.1 Candidatus Saccharimonadota bacterium
ACTACCCTTTTGCAACTATTGAGCCAAACACTGGTATAGTCCCTGTCCCTGACGATCGTCTGCAACAACTTGCTGATCTATATAACAGTAAAAAGATAGTCCCGGCAACCGTGAACTTCGTAGATATTGCCGGTCTAGTCGCTGGAGCATCAGAGGGTGAAGGCTTAGGTAATCAATTCCTGGCTAACATACGTACCTGCAATGCCATCGCCCATGTTGTACGGGCTTTCCATGATGATAATATTCAACACGTAGACGCAAACCTAGACCCAAAAAAAGACATAGATGTTATTAACACCGAATTATTCCTAGCCGATCTGCAGACTGTCCAAAAAAGATTACCGAAAGTCCAAAAAGAAGCTCGTGCTAACCCCAAGTTAAAGCCACTGGCTGATGCCATGGAGCAAATACACAAATTACTTGACGAAGGAAAGCCATTATTTGAACTGTCTAGGGTTATTGACCAAGGCCTTTGGGAAGAAATTCAAAAAGATTTACAGCTTATAACCATGAAAACAGTAATATATGTCTTTAATGTTGACGAAGATACCCTTCAGAATAAAGAAAAGAAAACCGAACTAGCTAAACTAATTTCTCCTAACCAGGCGGTATTTATTTGTGCCGAGCTGGAGAGCGAACTACGAAGCCTAGATGAACCAGATAGAGCTGAGCTACTAAGTAGCTACGGCCAAAGCGAATCCGGTTTGAATCTGCTAATTAACAGTGCTTACGAGGTCCTGGGACTGCAAAGCTACCTTACTGCTGGGGAACAGGAAGTAAGGGCCTGGACAATAAAACAAGGATCCACTGCCCCACAGGCCGCCGGGGTAATACACGGCGATTTTGAAAAGGGCTTTATTGCCGCCCAAGTAATAAACTTTCAAGACTTAATTTCAGCTGGCTCCGAACAAGCTGCCAAAAGTGCTGGAAAAGTCCGTACTGAAGGTAAAACATACATAATGCAGCCAAATGATGTAGTTGAATTTAGATTTAATACATAATTCCAATAATATAATTATTCAGTTGTAGAATTTCGATGCCAGAGCCTTGGCTTTTCCTTGTGCTTCCAGTCCCGAACAATATTCTGCACAATACTAACAATAATAGAATGATCCGGTATGGCGTTTTCGTCATAGTAGTGATTCGTGCCCATAAAGTTCGAGATAGTACTCAGACACAGTAGATCATCGCCTAATATATGCATCCTATCTACCACATCAACACTAGCAAACGGTGTAACAATAATTAATTTATTATACTTAATGGACTTTAAAAACAATGCTGCTGCGTCAAGTGTCGACACACTCCCCAGTCCATCAGACACTAAGATTATAGTGTGGTGTTTTAACATCTTTTTATTAATTAGTTCATTATGACCAATTAACTGGTGCATCAAAGTCATTTTTTCCATTTTCTTCTGCTCGAATAAATGATGGTATTCCATATCTAATTCTTGATGCTGACCGGCCGAATAACTACTGTTGTGACTATAGCCCCCGGCCTGATCGATACTAGCCACAGCTTGGGTCTCTCCTGGAGCTTCAATTGGCTCAGTCAGTAACATAGTTATAGGACATTCCAACTTATTAGCTATTTGCAAAGCCACCACTACTGCCCCATCAGACAGGGCAACTAAGGTACAGTTATCCTCCTTATACTTTAGTAACTGCTCGGCCATCTGCTTTCCGGCATCAACTCTATTGGTAAAATACATATGCTAATAATTTTACAGGTTTGCCATAAATTCACGAAGGACTATTTTACTTTCTTTAATAGATAAAATCGTTCTCGATTGCCTTTTGCCCCAGGAATATCAGAGTCTGCTTTATTCAGAACGACGAAATATTGTTTTGCCCAATACTCAAAATCTCCCAGTATTTCACGTCTGATCTTCTCGTTCTTGATAATTCCATGATGTTTTAAATCACTCTTGCTAGCTTCAAACTGCGGTTTGACCATAGCCACTACCCGAGTCTGGCTACCGATAATACTTAGAATTGAAGGTAGTATATCTCTTAAACTCATAAACGAAATATCTGCCACCACAATATCTATTATTAATCGATTTTCGGCATCAGCCTCATCGCCAACAACCTTGGCGTAATGTCTTATGTCGGTTTTCTCATGCAATTCTATTCTAGGATCAGTAGCTAGACTTGGATGCATTTGGTCACTTCCCAGTTCAACTGCAATCACCTTTTTTGCGCCATGTTTCAGGGAATAATCAGTGAAACCACCAGTCGAAGATCCAATATCCAGCACGACCTTATCGTTAAAGTCGAGTTTAAGTAAATTAGCCACCGATTCTAGCTTCATCCCAGCCCTAGATACATACTGCTCCGTTACATTTAACTTAATATCATCAGTCGGTCGAACCAAGGTTCCCGCCCGTTTAACAACGTTACCGTTGACTGTTACTTTTCCAAGCTTAATATAACTCTCAGCTTGCGACCGAGATAACACCTGTTTATTATTCACTAAATGCAGGTCTAGCCTGATCTTCTGACTAATCTTTTACTCTTTCTCGATATGAACCGTTGGTAGTATCTATATTTACAAGGTCTCCTTGCTTAATAAAAGCCGGAACCTTTACTTGAATGCCTGTCTCTAGGGTTGCGCTCTTCAGCACATTTCCACTAGTATCACCCTTCACTACGTCTTCGGTATAGGTGACAAGAAGAGGTACATTCTTGGGCAACTCAATATTGATGACATTACCATTAAACAACTGGGCTTGAACTCGATCACCTTCTTTTAAATAACCAAACTGTTCACCTAATATATCTCTATTTACTTCGAACTGCTCAAAAGTCTCTTCGTCCATAAAATACAGGAAGGCATCGGAGCTATATAAATACTGCACATTCTGGTTAGTCACATCAGCAGGCTCAATAGCTTCATTACCTTTAAAGGTCTTAGCTAGGACACTGCCGTCCAGCAAACTCTTTATCTTTACGTTAACAATGGAGCCACCACGACCCATAACTTTCTGGGCATACTCAATAACCCGGTACGGAACTCCGTCCAGTTGAAAAACCTGTCCTTTTTTTAAATCTGTTACACCAAGTGCCATAAACTTAAATCCTATCTAATTTAATGGTTTAATTACTAGCAACAAATGGTAATAGTGCAATATGTCGAGCACGCTTAATAGCAGTAGCTAATCGACGTTGCTGACTTTCAGTCAACCCAGTCTTACTACGAGTCTCGATTTGTCCATAAATGTTTACGTACTTCTGCAATGTTTTGTAATCTTTGTAATCAAAGAAAGCTACATCGGTACGGTGTTTAAATATCTTGGCCATTATTTCTCCTAAAATGTATCCCTAGAATGGAATATCGTCTAAATTAATTGTTTCTTCTTCGTCTTCGTTACTTGTGTCTTTGTCTTTAGATTTGGATGATTTAGCTGGTTTTGATGAACTGCTATTACTATCCGACTGGCTGTAGTCACCTGAACCAGATCCACCACCTTCACCTCTACCACCAAGGAAAGTTACATCCTGAGCGTTAACTTCAATCTTACTTCGTTTCTGTCCATCTTTTTCCCATGATTGACTCTGTAGCCTTCCGTTAACAAGTACTGGACGTCCTTTAGTTACATATTGTGCTACTCGCTCTCCGAGTGGTCCCCAAGCCACAATATCTACGAAATCAACGGCTTCTTTCCATTCACCATCTGATCCTTTATAGCTACGGTTCAAAGCTAGACTAAAAGTGCATACACTCTGCCCGCTTGGTATTTGTCTTACTTCTGGATCCCTAGTTAAGTTACCCATTAGTATTACTTGATTGAAACTACGTGCCATATGGCAATCCTCCTTTTATGGGAAACTATGTCCCTTATTTGTAATTCTCAGCCTACTCCCAAACTATTATCCACGTCAAGTGATTAAGATAATTAATCGTCACTATCTTGGTCATCGTCTGAATCGTTGTTTTCACTACGTTCAGCAGCTTTTTTGGCTTTCTCAGCCTTGCTAGCTTCAGCTTTTGCTATCGCTTTTAGATCTGGGCGAGTTATCAAAAATCGAATAACTTCGTCAGTAATGTTCAAAGTTGATTCAATTTTGGCAACACTAGCGCCAGGAGCTTCGATTGTATAAATTACGTATACAGCAAAGTCTTGCTTGTTGATCTGGTAAGCTAGTTTTCGCTTGCCCCAATTATCTGTATTTATCACTTTACCACCGTTGGAAGTAAAAATCTTCTCTACTTTAGCGGTAGCTTTTTCCAAATCTATCTCTAAATCTGGGTGATACAAAACAGCAATTTCATACTGATTCATGCATTTCCTTTCTCTGGTTAAAGCCTACACTCACTAGGGGATGTAAGCCAAAGTTAATATTACTAAGCTAGTATACCTCAACTACCTCTGTTAAGCAATAGAAAAGATACCAAATACTAAGTTAAGCTCGGTCATCATCTGGCATGTCATCATAGACATCGCCTTCATCTGAACCAGCCTGATCACCGCCGAATACCTCATCAACACTACTTACCAATACTTCACGCGGCCTAGAACCATCTTGTGAGCCAACAATGCCCTGTTCTTCCATGGTGTCTATTAGTCTAGAGGCTTTTCCGTAACCGATTCTTAACTTCCTCTGTAACAAACTGGTGCTAGCTTTTCCGGCACTAATAACTGCTTCGACAGCATCCTTCATTTCTTTGTCATCACTGGCACCCATATCGGGAACAATACCACCTCGTCCATTAAACTGTACTGGTTGACTAGTTATTTCATCATCGTACTGAGGTTTACGTTGCTCCCTAATAAAGTCGGTTACTTTATTAGTTTCATGGACATCAATGAAAGCCCCCTGAATACGTTTGGGTTTAGGCATTGAATCAGTTTTCAGTAACATATCTCCCTTGCCTAGGAGTTTTTCTGCCCCAGCTTGATCAATAATAGTCCTGGAGTCTACTAAACTTGGTACAGTAAAGGCAATTCGTGCTGGAACGTTAGCTTTAATTAGACCTGTAATTACATTCACACTAGGCCGCTGAGTAGCAAGAATTAAGTGAATACCAACAGCTCGCGCTTTCTGGGCAATTCGCACAATTAACGATTCTACGTCGCGAGCGGCCATCATCATCAGATCGGCTAGCTCATCAATTACCACCACGATGTATGGCATCCCTTCTTCTTTCTTAATTTGGTTATATTCAATAATATTCCTAGTCTTTGATGAACTTAATTCTTTATAGCGTCTTTCCATTTCGGCTACCGTCCACTTCAAGGCACTAATGCATTTCTCGGGATCAACGATTACCGGTGTAAGCAAATGCGGGATTTCATCGTATGGAGCCATTTCAACCTGTTTTGGGTCAACTAGTATTAGTTTTAGGTCAGAAGGGCTATTTCGGTACAGCAAACTAGTAAGAATAGTGTTTATCATAACCGACTTACCTGATCCAGTCTGTCCTGCTACTAGCAAGTGAGGCATGGTCGCTAGGTTCTCCAGTATCGGTGCTCCGGTAATATCTTTACCAATAGCAAAGGTTAGCTCGCCAGTCTCAGCCTTTTCCCACTCTCTGGATTCTAGCAGGCTGCTTATTCTAACTGTTGAAGATTTAATATTAGGCACCTCAATTCCAACTAGCTTCTTGCCAGGTATTGGCGCCTCAATTCGAATCGTGGTTGCCGCTAAATCTAGAGCAATATTGGTTTCTAAAGCAGTTATCTTGGTAAGTTTGGTGCCAGATGGTGGTTTGAGCGTATACTGGGCAACACTTGGACCAATATTTACTCCATCCATCTTTACATCAATATCGAAGGTCTTAAGGGTCTGAGCTATTGTCTCAGCATTCTCTGAAACATTTCCTGGATCGACCTTATCTTCCTTGTGATTCAGCAAGTCAGTTGATGGTAATTTCCAATCTGGATCGCTAGCAACCGTTAAAGCGCTATGGTTCTCACTTTGAGTTAATTTCTGAGCACTATTCTTCAAGCCTAAGCCCTTAGCAGCACTACGGTTATTCTCCAGTGGTATACCCTGAATCTTGAGAGATGTCTCCCCTTCTTTATTCTTTAACTCAGACAACTCACTATCTTCATCTTTTCGCTTGAACATGTCTATAAGGCTAAGCAGTATTTTTAGAGAAACTCCAAAAGCGAAGAACAAAGACAATACTGCAAATACGAAGAACATAATGGCTGCTGGATACTTATCAATCGCTCCTAGCACAGTTCCACCGATTAACTCACCAGTTTTACCACCATAGCCTCCTTTATATACCCCGCTGTAGTTTTTGCTAGCAAATGCAACAAATAACCAACTAGAGATAAATACCAGCCCAGCTAACATACTAACTAAACTAGAAAGTGGAATTTTATGATCTTCGGCAGTAAATTTCTTTACCCCAAAATATATTAGTGCAACGGGGGCTAAATAAGCGCCCCAACCAAGTAGCCAAAAACCAGCTTCAAACAACCCTTTTGGTAACGGTCCACCAGTGTGAAAACCTCCAAGTAACATAAATAAAGCCAGGATTATCATAAGTATTGCACCAGCCATTGGCCAAAAGAAAGTAGGCTCCTTCTCTGGTGCTGCTTTTTTTCTACTGCGGGTTTGTTTTTTTCTTTTTGCCATAACGTTTACTAATTATATCAGTTATCCTTAACTGTTAAATACCTAAAATAGGTAATATGGCTATTATAGCAATAATTACAACAATTGTCAATCTGCTTAACCTTGCTCTGCTATGCACTTAGTACATAATAATATTAAGGAGTAGCTATGACCCCAGAATTCAAAGAGAAGAAACTTGAGAAGACTGACCCAGGGAATGAAATTGCCCGGGATCAAATAAATTACATCACGGGTTTAATAGAGCTCAACGAAAATGCAATAAGAGACGCATTTGTTCCTGAAGATACCCCAGATTATGACGCAGATGTCTTAATGTACAGTCAAGTAGAATCCTGTATTTACTGGGTGGAAAAAGAATTACTGGCTACCAGTGGATCTATGACCTACCAGAAGACCCCATCAAACATCGAAGAATTCGAAGAGCCAATCATTAAACTTGGTTTAGCTAGATTTATTGCTTATAACGTAAATGACAACGGCACTCCAGAGGAAGAAATACAAACATATGTACTTGAACCAACTGAAGAGGCCATTCAAATAGCTGATGGCTTGCGGCAGATACAGGGATATAAAACTATAGCAGAGCAAGCCCGAATAGCCGGGGAAAAAGCCAACTAAACCCCGCTGCTAATTGTCAGCTAATCTGTTCGAGCGTCTTGGTTTAGAAGCTTGGCTCGCATCTCTTGGAAGCGTTTCTGCAACTCTTCAGCTTCTTGTTCAGGGGTCTTCTCTTCTGGTCTATCGTCAGAAGCCTTCCCCCTACTATTGTTTTTGCCTTGAGGCTTTTCACCGTTGGTAGATCTACCACCAATAATATTTACGACAGGTATAACTATTGGACTCCTGCCAGTATTTTCATATAAGAAATGAGTGACATGCTCTTTTAGTTCTTGTTTGAAACGATCAAGATCAATCCGCTTAAACCGTTGTCCAACTGCACGACGGAGCTCTGTCCTGAAGGCATTCATGAGTTCTTCATTATCTCGCATATAGATAAAGCCCCGACTAATAATATCTGGACTTGTAGCTAGATTACCACTACGCTTATCTACAGTGAGCACTACGGCCACTAGACCTTCTTCGGCTAACATTAATCGATCCTTCACCACAATATTACTTACAATTGCACCAGTTTGATCTACCAGCACAGTACCATGTGGCACAGTACCAGCCGGCTCCATAGTATTAGCTGTGAAAGCTAATGCTTCACCATTTGAAATATTGGCTGTATGGCTCCGTGGAATA
>JAGQMX010000093.1 GCA_020428425.1 Candidatus Saccharimonadota bacterium
TCAGATCCTTTATGTTTTCTGGCTCTATTGGATTGGCGACGTGATTAGGGAAGGTTCCGTCTAGTTCGAAGTACATTTCAGTTATGTTCAATGGAACGTATGGCTCAAGTTCAGGAATTACTTTTCCAGCCATGCCATTACCAGCATCAATTACCACTTTCAATGGTTGTAGCTTATCTGGTTCTATGAAAGATAGTGCATGTTCTAACCAATCTTCGATGACATCTTTTTCTGTAACTTTTCCTGCTGGGTATTGTTCCCACTGGTTTGCAACGGCTAACTTTTTTATATCAAGTAGCCCGGATTCAATCCCGATAGGCTTAGCCCCTTCACCACAGAATTTTATACCGTTGTATTCGCCGGGGTTGTGGCTGGCAGTTATCATGACCCCGCCGGCAAGTTTGAAGTGGCCGGTAGTGAAGTAGATCATGTCACTAGTCACTTCGCCGATATCCCAGACGTCTCGACCTTGGGAGGTAAGGCCAGCGATCAGGGCATTGGCAAGTTCCTCAGAATCGGGGCGCATGTCTCGACCTACGGCCACTATTCCAGATGTAGGTAGCCAAGTAGCAACGGCCTTGCCGATTCTCTGCACGCTATCTTTGTTTAATTCTGTGCCAACTTTTCCTCGAACGTCATATGCCTTGAAAATATTATCCATTGTATCCTTGCATTTTGTTTATCTAACAATCTTAGTTTAACTCGCAAACATCGATACTGTAAATTTACAACTAATGGGACTATAATCAAAAGACAACTATGGTTAAAACATTAAATCAGATTTTACCTAAACTACCCGTCCCACCGCATAAAAAATATGGTGCTCCGGTAAGTCTGAGAACTGTAAAGGACGAATTACAGTATGCCAAAACAAAAAAGGGTAGAAAATCCAGATCACTTTTAGAAGAACCTACACTTAAGGAATGGGGGCACTGGATCTTAATTGATAATGACTTCCCCTATAGTGCGGCTTTTAAAGTTCATCATATGTTGATACCAAAAAGGGAGGTTAGTAAGTCCGAACTAAATCTAAAAGAAATTAAAGAGTTAGATAGTATTATCGACGAACTGAGCCAAAAGTACGATTGCCAACTGGTTAATTTCAAGAAGAAACAATCGATAAAACATCACTACCATATACATCTGCTTATCTATAAAGATAAACGTCGGCAGATGAAGCTTTAATGGATGAAGAGTATAGCTATTACTACAAAACAGGCTAATGCTTTATGATTTTGGATAGGATGTTTGTAAATTCCAAGTACTAGAATATTGCTGAGAGTATTAGGATTAAATGTAGATATGCTTGAAAGAACATGTAATAATTAAGAGAAGATAATAGAATACAATCCGCGCCAAAGAAATGACAATAAATAGTTGATAATAATTTCCGGAATATATCAATTTCTCATTTTCTACTATATAATTTTTTATGATGAAAATAGCAGTTATTGGGACGGGTTACGTCGGTTCTGTTACCGGAGCTTGTTTTGCTGAGCTTGGGAATGATGTTGTATGTATAGATATTGACGAGAAAAAAATAGATAAAATGCGACGTGGTATAGTTCCAATATTTGAACCAGGGCTGGACGAGCTATTTAACAATAATATTGAAAATAACAGACTATCTTTCTCTGACAAGTTACAGGATGTAGCAGAGGCCGAAGTAATATTCTTAGCTTTGCCAACACCATCGAATGAGAATGGTTCAGCAGATCTCAGCTACATACTTGACGTAGCAGAACAGCTTGGAGAGATATTGAAACACTATACTGTAATAGTAGATAAGAGTACTGTACCTGTTGGCACAGCCAGCAGGGTGACTAATATTATTTCAAAAAACACAAAAAAAAGTTTTGATGTAGTTTCAAACCCGGAATTTTTAAGAGAAGGTCAAGCAATAAACGACTTTTTTAATCCAGACAGAATAGTTATTGGTTCAAATAGTAAAAAAGCTACAGAAATTATGAAAGACTTGTATAAGCCGCTTATAATTCAGCTAAACACAAAAATAATTCTTACAGATCCTGCATCAGCTGAGATGATAAAGTATGCTGCTAATTCTTTTTTAGCTACTAAAATTAGTTTTATAAACCAGATTTCAGGATTTTGTGAACTTGTTGGAGCTGATATTGAAAAGGTAAAACAGGGTATAGGCGCCGATAGTAGAATAGGAGATAAGTTCCTTAATCCAGGCCCTGGTTTTGGAGGGAGTTGTTTTCCAAAAGATGTTTCAGCTTTTATACACATGGCAGATAGTGAGAAGCACGATCTTAGTATCCTAAAATCTGTTTTTTCTGTGAACACCAACCAAAAAGGAATTATAGGTAAGAAAGTAGTGAATTTCTTCAAACAGAATATTAAAGGTAGAGTGATAGCAGTGTGGGGCTTAGCTTTTAAAGATA
>JAGQMX010000009.1 GCA_020428425.1 Candidatus Saccharimonadota bacterium
CCAGCTCCTACGCCTACAGCTGAGCCTGCAACACCTACACCTACCGAAACACCAACTGAAACTTCGGCACCAACCCCAACAGAGGGTACAACTGCAGCACCAGCTGCCACACCAGCACCAACAGAGGGTACAACTGCAGCACCAACTGCCACACCAGCACCAACACCTACGCCAACTGAAACTTCGGCGCCTACTCCAGTACCAACAACTACGCCAGAACCCGCAGCCGATACAACAACTGATGCAGCTTCTGCCAAAGATAATAGAAAAGTACTAGATAATGCTATGGCGACACTGTCAGGAAATACATCAGCAACTGACGGGCCAAAACCAGATGACGATAAAGGCAACACAATTACCCCTGGAGAACACCCACCAACCTCCGTCCATACTAAAGTTATTAATCCAATAAATGATTTATCTAAACAAGAGGATACACTACAGAAATTAGTAGCAGAAGAGGAATTGAAAGAACAAGAAAAGACTGCCTCAGCTCCTCCTAGCCCTGTTATTAGTGATGTAACTCCTCCAAACGAATAAGCCAAGTAAACTTACTGCCACTACTATTAATGTAGAAACATGGCGTATACTTAAGATCATGCGAATCAATAAATACGTTGCACTATCCAGTAAACTATCTAGACGTAGCGCCGATAAAGCTATAGAGGCAGGTTTAGTTAAAGTTAATGGCAAATCTGTAATAGCTGGTTACAATGTACAGCCGAAAGATGTCATCACTCTTAATGGTAGTAAATTACTAATACCAACCAGTACTACTATTATGTTTAATAAGCCAACCGGCTATGTAGTTAGCCGTGAAGGTCAAGGCAGTGAAACTATCTATGACCTATTACCTGAAGACCTATCTCTACTAAATCCAGTAGGAAGACTAGATAAAGGTTCATCAGGGTTATTACTACTCACCAATGACGGGCAATTAGCTCAAGAGTTAACCCACCCTAGCCATCAAAAAGATAAAGTCTATCTTCTTGATCTATATATGAGATTATCTCCAGCAGATCAGAAGGCCATTGAAACAGGTGTGGAACTAGAGGATGGAATTAGCAAGCTTAAGTTGCAGGGTGCTGACAAGTCTTGGCAAGTAACCCTTAGCGAAGGAAGGAACCGCCAGATCCGGCGGACGTTTGCCAAACTAGGCTACACTGTCGCTAAATTACATAGAATACAAATCGGAAAAATAAAGCTAGGCAACCTCAAACCTGGCAAATGGGAAAAATTAGAAAACAAATTTTCTAAGTAATATGCACTAGCTAACAGATTGAAAATATGGTAAAATAAACTACAATGAGTAAGAATAAATTACCTATAGTTGCTATAGTTGGGCGCGCTAATGTCGGGAAATCGACATTGTTCAATAATGTCCTAAGACGACGAGAAACTATTGTGGCCCAAGAAGCCGGTACTACCCGAGATAGCATTATGGCAAAAGCCTCTGTTTTTGTGGAAGCCAGTTCACTGCAAGACAAACCAAAATCTATTAGCCGTACCGATAAACACCGAGGATCTAGCGAAAAAGTCCGTCAAGACTTCTGGTTAGTCGATACTGCTGGAGTTAAAGATGCTGAGGATGATTTTGAATTTACCATTCAAGATCAAATTGTCCAGGCTGCCGATAGCGCCGATGTAATCTGGGTGGTAATTGACGCAACCACTATTACAACAGAGGAGGATAGGAGGGTAGCTAAAACTGCCCTGAAGAGTAAAAAGCCAGTTATCCTAGTCGTCAATAAAATGGATAAAGCAGCCAAAAAAGGAATTGATGATTTTAGAAATCTTGGCATAAAAAATATCATACTAATTTCTGCGGCCCAGAATATTGGTATAGACGATCTGCTAGAGGATTTAGTGGACCACATTCCGACAGCTCGACTGAACGAATCACCGGATAAATTACATATCGCCATCCTAGGTCGCCCAAACGTAGGTAAATCACATCTATTTAATAGCCTGGCTAAAAAACAACAAGCAATTGTCGCAGATCGGGCTGGAACTACAAGGGATATTAATCGTTCAACAGTTAAGTATCAAGGAAGGGAAATAGAGCTACTCGACACTGCCGGAATTAGGCGAAATGGCAAAATAGAAGTAGGTATTGAAAAATTTAGTGTACTTCGTTCACTAAGCGCAATAGAGCAGGCTGATGTCTGCTTGTTGCTAATGGACGTAAATGAATTAAACGTGGGACTAGATCAAAAAATAGCCGGACTAATAAAAGAAGCTGGCAAAGGACTGATCCTAGTTATTAGCAAATGGGACAGCATTGATCAAGAAAAAACACCATATACTAGGGATCAACTAGCTGGCCAAATAAGATATACTTTTGATTTTATTCCATGGGCACCACTGGTCATTACTAGTTCTGTTACCGGCCAAAACGTCACGAAGTTATTTGAACTAGCTACCGAAATTGATCAGCGTAGAAACAAGAAATATACTACTAGCGAATTAAACCGTTGGCTACGTAAAACTGTTAGCATGCACCCACCAGCAGGGCTAAAGAACCGCTCCCCAAAACTAAACTACATTGTCCATGAAGACGATAACCCAATCCCTAGCTTTAAAGTATTTGGATCACACACCAAGTTCCTACACTGGAGCTACAAGCGCTATATGGATAGAAAGTTCAGGGAAGAGTATGAGCTAGATGGTACTCCAATTAAATTCTGGTTTATCGAAAAACACGAAACCCACAAACACGGTACCAGACCTAAAGATAATTAACCTCGTATTCCAAACTTTAGTATATTAGGGCATACTATTGTCATGGGACTATTCACAAAGAAACTAAACAACACTGCATCACACACCCCACTTTATACTCTAGGAAACCATAAAACCTGGTTACTAGTAGGTCTCGGTAACCCCGGTGAAGAGTATCAAAATACGCGCCATAACATTGGTTTTAATACACTAGATAAATTCGTTGAGTCTGCCGATGGCATAAACCACTGGGTAAATAAAAAGGACCTAAAAAGCCTAGTAACTACCTTCATGATGGAAGATAATAAAATATTCTGCATTAAGCCGACGACCTTTATGAATGAAAGCGGTCAAGCCGTCCAAGCTGTAAAGAGTTTCTATAAATATACCAATGCTCAGATTATCATAATCCACGACGAACTAGATATAGATTTTGGAACTATTAAGACAGGAACCGGTGGTGGGGCAGCCGGGCATAATGGAATAAAATCTGTCATTTCGCATATTGGTTCAGACTTCAACCGAATCAGAATTGGGATCAATAGTCCTCATCGTGTAAAAAACGAAGAAAAGGATTTTGTACTGAAAGATTTCAGTAAAGAAGAGCAGACTCATTTCGGTGAACTTCAAAAAGAAATTACTTCGATATTAACTGAATCAATCTTCCAAAAAAAAGTTAATACCGATACCAGAAAATTTATATTCTAATTTAGTACTTCATAAAATCGAAAACATTAAAAGTAGTTACTTGTATTCTAGACCATTGCGATTGAAATGTATTGTTATCTTTGTATTTAATAGAGATGTATAATGAAGCTATGAATAAGAATAAGCTCAAAGCTTTATTCAGCATATCTATATTAGCGCTGTTTGCACTAATTGCGCTACTTATTCCTATTAGAACTGCACATGCTGATGTACAAAATTTTGTAATAGAATCGTTCAAAGCAGACTATTATTTGTCACGGAATGAAGCTAAAACTAGCAATTTAGAGGTGACCGAAAACATCGTAGCCCGATTCCCTGAATATAATCAGAATCACGGAATACTTAGGGCGATACCAGAGAGTTATCAGGGACATACAGTCAGCCTAAACGTTCAATCAGTTACTGATGAGCAAGGTAGCACAATACAATATACCCAGAGTAGTGCAGGAGACAATACAATTCTGAAAATTGGCAATCCCGACCAATATGTACGCGGACTGCAGACTTACAAAATAAAATACGATGTAAAAAATGTAATTAATTTCCAAGATACCGATGAATTCTATTGGGACATAAATGGGGACCAATGGGAACAGACGTTCCTACTTACAGAGGCCCGACTCCACCTAACACAAGATCTCGCCAAACAGTTTAATGATAAAACTAAATGTTTTACAGGAGTCTACAGCTCAAAGGATCAAAACTGTAGTGTATACAGCGGCGATAGTGAAGATGAACTTGTTATCAACGCCAGCGCCGTAAACCTTAAACCCTCTGAAAACCTTAGTCTAGTCGTCGGCTTTAATAAAGGAACTTTTAAACTAGGGCCAGAAGTAGCTGCTGAGAAACGAAAAGCGCAAATATTGCTAGTATTACTTGCTGGCTCGATAGTATTACCACCAGTTATCGCGCTAGCAATCTTTTATCCAAAATGGCGTCGGCACGGTAAAGACCCTAAGGGTAAGGAAATAATTATTCCAGAGTATCAGCCTCCCAAAGATCTGGATCTTCTAGGGTCAAGCTTTCTACTAAATCAAAGACTGCCATCGACTACCCTCAGTGCAGTATTAATAGAAATGGCAATTAACGGATATCTGAAGATTATTGAAATGCGTGAAGCAAAAATGTTAAAAGACAAAGTCACCTACAATATTAAAATAGTAAAGGACATAAAAACTTTATCTTCTCAGCAAAAGATCTTACTAAACGATTTATTCGACAAGCAGACTTCAGTTGGACAAGAAGTTAATCTATCTGATCAACAGTATAAGTTGTCTAAAACTCCCGGGGAACTGGGGAAGTTAATTAGTGCTGACCAATTTACCAAAGGATTATTCACAGAAGATATTACTAAGACTCGGAAAAAATATCTAATGACAGGTATCCTGATAATAGTCGCCGGATTTATCTTGTTCCAGGTTGGAATAATCCTAGCAGGAGTAATAATATTAATCTTCAACCAGATAATGCCTAAACGCACCGTTGACGGAGTAACCAAGAAAGATTATTTACTTGGACTTAAGATGTATATGACTATGGCTGAAAAAGATCGTATTAAGTACCTCCAAAGTCCTAAAGGCGCCCAAAAGATACCAGCTCATACGGCCGATCTTACTCAAGGTCAGCAAGTAAAACTTTATGAATCGTTGTTGCCATACGCAATGTTATTTGGACTTGAAAAAGATTGGTCTAAACAGTTTAAAGATCTATATACACAACCACCTGACTGGTATAGCACTACTGGCAAAAACTTTACTCCGCTGTATTTAACTCATTCACTAACTAGTTTCAAAACTACCACTAACTCGGCTTTCACCCCTCCCAGAAGTTCTGGATCGAGTGGCTTTAGTGGTGGAGGAGGGTTTAGTGGCGGCGGTGGCGGCGGTGGCGG
>JAGQMX010000094.1 GCA_020428425.1 Candidatus Saccharimonadota bacterium
ACATTTTCACCAACAACAAAAAACGTTCCTTTAACATTATATTCGTCTAAGATATCCAATACTTTCAGCGTATATTCAGGATGTGGACCATCGTCGAAAGTAAGGGCTATCTTATTTGGTAATTTGCCAGTTTTGCTAACAATATTAGGTGTATCTAGCTTTTTTACCACACTTTGAGTAATTTGGTTTTCGTCATCGGTCAAGATATCCCGATTACCTGGTTTTGCTACGCTGATCAAGGAATATATTTCACCCTGTCCTTGCTCCGAAACTTTAATAGTAGAAATGCTGTTCTTTTGGAGGTTAAAAATTTTAGAAGTATCTTTTAGTGAACTTTGGACAACTTCCCAGGTTGTGTATTCTTCGAAGCCTGGATCAGCTATAGAAATATTGACAGATTGTGAGTCGTTACTAGTATCGATTTGACTTAGTTTGTTTAGCAAGTTATAGGCAGATATCGAATCAAAAATTCTATATTGGAGTTTTTCATTGGTGAATTCTATTGGCTCCATGGTGCGATTATTGATAGATAAATTGATTAGTAGGTCTTCTACTTTGCTATATGATGCATCAACAGTGTTCTGCGAAAATTCATCGGAATTATATATGGTTGATATTGTCGGTATTTCATAGGTGGTTTTATCGCTAAATAGTTGTTGGTCATTTACGATTTTGTTGAACTGTGGCTCAAGTTTAGTAGTAGTGTCTAGAGTTACATATAGCTTATCGGCAGCTGCTATAAATTCTTGGTTCGATTGATTTATATTATTAGGTGATACAATTAAACCAAATTCGAGATTTTGTTTTTTGAGTATCGATATAAAAGTATTTTCCCAATTGATAAATTTATTCTTGACTGCCTCCGAATTGATAACATCTGTATTAATATCAAGATACAGGGTATTTATCTTATTGGTTCTCAAATCGTTGGCAATTTCCTCCATTGTTTTGGTGGTGATCAATTCCGTGATAGATTGGTCTGCTGCTACGTCATAAGTTCTTTCAATTGGCTGTTGGATGTAGTCTTTGCTGCTTAGTAGATAGGCACTGCTATAAAATTTCGGTTTATTCAAAGCAATACGATCTAACTCATTGTTTATTTCATCATAATTGTTTTTTGTCACGCCATCACTTTTGGATAAAGAATACCTAGGAACAAGTAAAGTATCAATCGATGCTAGTTGATCGCTAGTAATGGAGCTTGCACTGTCATTTGTAGTCGTATAAAGAAGAGATACTTTGTTTTGTTCTTTTGGTTGCACAGTAGTATTTAGATCTGGAGCGTTAGCAATTGATTCGATTGAGGAAAGATAGTATACGGTGAATGCTGTTAAGCAAAGTAATAATATCAAAATTACTACCGAGGTAGCATTTACGTACCGACGCCGCTTTCCAGAGGCATCAAAAAATATATGGTTTTGTTGAGACATTAGTTAATAGATCGTTTAATGATTCGTTAATACAAAAATACAATCTATATAGTGAACTAAATTTAGTAAAATTGCAATACTTACTGCTATATATAACAACAGTTTAAACTAATAATATCTATTTAGTATTTCTACCTACTGTAACGCAGCAGTCAATCGGGCTACGCTATCCAAGAATTTAGCCATGGTTGTTCGTTGTTCCCAAGTCTTGGGATTTACTTTTTTAGATTTAGATAGATCTAATTTTTGTACCTTTTGTAAATCTTTAACCACTGATTTACTGTACGCCACAACAATGCACTCCAAGTTTAGCTCAAAAGATCGGATGTCCATATTACTAGATCCAATAACTGCAATGTCATCATCTATAGTAATGTGTTTGGAGTGGAGTAGCACTGGGCTTTTGTGTAGATAGATCTTTATACCAGCTGACATTAGTTCACTGTAGTAGGATCTTTCAGCATGACCAACCATCCACTGGTCCATTGATTCAGAGTTGATGATCGTGACATCAACCCCCCGAATAGCCGCTGATGTTATAGCATCTAGAATCGGTTCATCTGGGACAAAATAGGGATTGGTAATTACAATCTTTTC
>JAGQMX010000095.1 GCA_020428425.1 Candidatus Saccharimonadota bacterium
GAAGTTAGATTGGTAGTATTTCCCCCATATTTTTTGAATGAATTTATGCTTGTCACATATCTCAGTGCTCCACCCGATCCATAGTAGATAGCACCAGTGTTCCTATTTCGAATGAATCGAGTAACATTTACGCGTTGTGAAAATGAAGCAAGGTTATTATCAACATTTTGAAATTCATTTTGCTTAATACCCATTGAAAGAGCTAAGCTACTTGAAATAAAATACTCTCTATCACTAAATATACTATAGCCGTTCGATAAACGAGATTTGTTAGTTAATGTCGGACCTATTGGGTACGAGGGAATTCTGGATAAGTCATAAGATTTAATAGTACTCCAATTAAAGCGATAATTATTGAAAAGGGTTGGACCAGAAATATAATGAAGTTTACCTAAGCTAACGACATATACATTACCATTATCAATGTTGCGAATAAGCGAGCCATTTGCTAATAAGTCATCACTTAATGGAACACTTTGTATAGTCTCTTGCTGTAATAACGAATGGGACCCCCTATATCCAGACTTTTTTAAGACATAATTACTAGGTGCATATCTAAGCTTATCATCATCAAGCATATACATTCTTATACCCACTCTAAGGAACTTTTTAAGGCTATGGCTAGGTAGTTCGCTGGCCAAAGATGAGGAAAAAGTTTGATAGTCTGTTGGCCATAGATTTGTTTGAGGAACAGTTAGGAGATATCGCTTACCGCTATCGACTAGGTATTTGTTTGAGCCAATTTGTACTCTATTTCCCAAAGGCTCACCTGTAGGTGGTGGGTCTTGGTTGAGACTAGACGTGGCTGGGCGTTTAACTTTACTGCTAAGATTCCATGCTTTCAAAATGTGCATACTGGGTATAACGTGATAATTACTGCCATCATAGAAATATATAGTTGGGTTCGGGGAGAATTTTAGAACTGCTTGCCTTGTAATAAGTAGTGACCCTAGGCCTTGGTTTAGATTAAATGGTTGAACAGTGAGTACATTATTCCATGTATATCCTAAATCTTTTAAGGTGTCAGGTGAGTATATCGGACTTTTATTCCCACTACCCATTTTATAGACAGTTCCAGAGCTATTTCGGGCTAATGGTTTTAGTTGACCTTTATCAATTAATCTAGCATAAAGATCAGTTGGTAGTGTATTTACGGCTGATGTATTAAAACAGTCTAGGTTCCAATTACTACATACAGCACTACTATAAGCCCAATATCGCTCACCGCTATTAACCATGTCAATTCTACCAGTTAATGGGTCTCGTATTAAATTGGTCAGAGGTCCTTCATCGTAATAACTATTTAAGTCGTTTGTTGTAACTGAGATTACATTTATTCTATCAAATTTGTAAGCTTTCATGTATTCCCAACTAGGTATTAGATATTTCTTACCATTTGTTATCAAGTAGATTCTACCGGTAGAAGATTCTCTTTCAAGTCTTGCCCCACCAGGCAAAGAATTAGTGCTTACCGTACCAAACCAATCATTAAATAATCTCCAGAAATTCCTATTTCCGTAAGCGCTACACCCATCCCCGTAGCCATATAAATTATTTAGTGCTGCTTGGTTCGGTGTATATGGCGTGTAGTTATATAGGCCAGCAGTAGCATAATTCTCGACGTATACATTTTTAGTACCACAGCCAGGATTGTTAGCTTGGTACAAAATGCTATTATTTGCTCCAGGTATGTGGTTCCAGCTTGTAGGGTTAGCTTTATATCGCTTAAACTGGCGAGCAGCATTATAAACCTGATTAAAAAACCCATAATATTCAGAATCGCAAGGGGCTGTATCCGGACAGCCGTAACCCATAGCACTCCTGTATTGTATTGACCATGGCCAGTCGTCAGTTATTAGAGATTGTTCCTTTTGTAGCATAACTATCAGAGCCTTTTGGCTTACACCGCATGAACGAGCTATATCATCAATTATTTGGGCTGCAGATCGGTTGTTCTTTGCAGAAATGCTGTTACATAAACCTGATTCAAGATTTCTTGATGGTGTATTTTGGCGAAAATCTTTTAAACAAGTGTATGGTGGAGGATATCCTCTGGAAGTTCCATGTGCTGCTCGTGTAGTTCCTCCGTATGCTTTTGTTCCATTCGTGTCACAGACAGCGACCTTTACATTCAGGAAGTTTTGTATCTGTGTTGATGTCATGCTATTTCCGTTATAGAAAATAGCGTCATCTATAAT
>JAGQMX010000010.1 GCA_020428425.1 Candidatus Saccharimonadota bacterium
TACCGGCATGTGATTTACCGCTTCATCCTCAGTCTAATAAATTAGCTTCAAATTTCTTTAAATATGCAAATGGAATTGGTACTAGCCCTGAAGCGATAAATTCCCGGGGTTTAGTTCGAATAAAGTTCGGCTTGGAGACGGATTTAAATGCTAGTTTTGGACGTTCAATCTTCTATGGATCGGAAGCTAATATTGAAAAACGAGTCCAATCTTATAAATATTCCTCCAACTTAGATGGCTATCCACAAACAAAATTACCGGATGCTACAATTCCCTGGAACAATTCTTGGCAGGTGGCGAATGCCGGGGATAATGAGGTGGTAATAATTGAAGACCGAGCTGGTCCAAATAAAAACAAGATTTATGAATTAGCTGGAATCAATACAGATACTCAAGCATTGACATGTTTCCCATGGGATAGTAATCGGATATGTGCTGCACATGTAAGGGTAGTAGAAGACCCACTAGAATTAGAGCCGGTTAATTACTTAACTTATGAAGGTAGCAGCAAGAGTCGTGGAGTTGGAATTCCAATGTTTGCGGGTATGGTGACTCCGGCTGAGGTATCGGCAGGTGAGATACGCCATGCTATTGGAGTTGGGCTTTTTAATACTTCTTTTGGACCTGAATGTACTCAAACGCAAATAAACAATGGTGAGGAGGGGGATTTATGTGGCACAGCGGTAGCCCCGGCCAGTAAATTCGAATGGGCATCTGGATCGCGGGGGGGCCCTTGGACCGGTCTGAGGCACGATCAGACGCTACCAGAGGGAACTAGGATACGGATCAACGTTGACGATAATTATATTGATAATTTTATTAGCCAGAACGGCTATACCGGCCAAAAAGCTAGAACGGCTCGTATTTTTGCTAGAGCAATGGTTGATTACGGAATTATTATTGTTGATACTGGTGGAGTAACTCAGATGCAAGTGGCTGCTGGCATTAATCCTAGTACAAGAGCTGGCTGGGCCGAGAATGGTATTACCAG
This sequence comes from Candidatus Saccharimonadota bacterium, assembly GCA_020428425.1. Taxonomy (GTDB): domain Bacteria; phylum Patescibacteriota; class Saccharimonadia; order Saccharimonadales; family AWTP1-31; genus JAGQMX01. Next base: position 992 of record JAGQMX010000010.1, read on the forward strand.
TTCAGCAGATGATAAGTTACTCTCTGGTCTAATTAATGAATCTACCGATATTCAGGTTCTAGCTACTCCTATAAATAAATGCATCGATGGAGTAGATAGCAAATATTACTGTCAATATTTGACCTCAACATATGAACCGTAGGGTAGCAAATATAAAATAACTCGGTACAAGGTTTCGAAGATAAATTATAATAGTTTGCATTGAGGAAATATATATCTTAGTCTAAGAGGTAATGATTAAATCTAAAATAAATAAAGACTTACCAAGAAAGATTTACCGTTTAATAACCCGACAAATTGGGAGTATTGACGAGCTATACATTGATGAGGCTATTAAATATATCGATGATTATTGGTCAGACTTAACCCAAAAACAAACCCAAAATGATGGAACTCTGATTGGATTACCTAACGCATATGTTATTCCCGCAGCTCAGGAAGGTGAAAAATTTAATTTCTCAGAGCAGTATTATTGGGATAGCTACTTTATTGCTATTGGATTAGTGGAATCCGGTCAGAAAAAAATGGCTGAGGGAATGCTAGATAATTTAATATATCTATTTGAGACGTATGGGTTTATCCCAACTGCCAATCGGATGTACTTTATGAGTCGTTCACAGCCGCCATTACTGACCAGCTATATTCGTTTAATTTATGACTCTTGCGATAAGGATCACGCTTGGCTTAAGAAAATGATGAAAGTCGCAGAAGCTGAATATAATAGCATCTGGATGAATGAGCATCATCCGTTCTGGCACAATATTCACCGTGGGCTTAGTAGGTACTATGACATTAATGTACTACATGACTTAGCTGAAGCTGAAAGTGGCTGGGATATGACTCCTCGGTTCGGTCGAAAATGTCTTGATTATCTACCAATAGATTTAAACTGCCTATTATTTAAATACGAGGCTGATTTTGCCTGGGCTCATAAAGAATTGGGGGATAAAAAAGCTACAAATCATTGGAATGCGGTTTCCGGTCATCGCAAACATGTAGTTAGTCGAGTAATGTGGAACAAACGAAAAGGCTTTTTCTTTGACTATAACTTCGTTAAAGGTTCACAATCTGAAACTTGGTCTTTAGCTGGTTACTACGCAATGTGGAGTGGGCTAGCTACTGAGGGGCAGGCGAAACAGCTAGTTAAAGCGCTCTCTAAATTTGAGCAAGCTGGTGGCTTAGTAACTACTATTAGACCTTTGGTGGATACCTCGATATTCGGTTCACTTAGGACACAATGGGCCTACCCTAATGGATGGGCTCCGTTACAGTACATGGCAGTAGAAGGGTTGGAAAACTACGGATACCGAGATGAGGCTAGCCGAATTGCTAAAAAGTGGATACAGACTAATCTTGGCTGGTTCGAGAGGCACGGGGTATTTCAAGAAAAATATAACGTAGTGAAACCTAAGAAACACGCTGTTGAAGGTGTATACCCTAGTCAAAATGGCTTTGGTTGGACCAATGCAATATTTCTTAAGTTTTGCCACCAATATTTAGGTGAGGGCAGCGATGAGCGGTCGACGTAAGCGAACGTCTAGGTCAGAGGTAGCTAGAGATATAGACTGTAACGAAAAGCTCTCTTTCGATAATCAGAAACAAGCTAATGCGGCCAAAATTGTAGCTGATATGCAACATGGAACTAAGCTGAAAGTTTATCATTGTAATAGTTGTAATTTATGGCATTTAACCAGTTATTACTGATTGTTCTGTATAATTATTGCTGATGAGTAGCCAACAAATTGACCAGTACTGGGGAGCTCTGCTAGATGCAGGTCTGATTGAAACCGAGAGGCACCATGAATTTAGAGACGGTTTGCATGGCTATAAGGCAGACTTTGAAGCGGTAGCACCTCCTGGAAGTGATTTGTTTAATGAAGGTGTCGGTCTACTAGCTGAATATGTTACAGATAAACAACATTATCTCAGTCCCCCGGATACAGTAATAGGAGTTGCAAATGGAGCTAATCAATTAGCACTAGCCCTTGCAGAAGAGCTAGGATCCAAAGTTAGTGGCTTGCAGACGGTAAAAAATAGAGACGATCCAAGTATGCTGGAATTTCCATTTTTTAGTGAGCGACGTTTAGGATTTTCCTCTTCAAAATTTGCCCTGGTTATTGATGACATAGGAACTAGTGGCTCTAGTACTGCCCAAGTTGCTCAGCTGTGCAAAGGATTAGACGTTCCTAGAGTAGAAGCCTTATATTTATTACAGCGTTCAACCAGTCTCCAAAACTTGGGTAGAATTGGTGTGAGCTATCAGGCTCTTATTAAATATCCGATGGATAATCTTACTCCAGATGAATGCTATGAAGTCGGCCCTTGTTCGGTAGGGGTAGAATTAGTTGAACATCCAAATCGTAGGCATCCGGTCAGCTAACAGAATATTACTTTTAAGATTCCCAGTAATTCCAGTACAATACGAGTATGAATTATTTTGTGACCAGCTCTATACCATACGTTAATGGTGATCCGCATATCGGACACGCTCTTGAATTTATCATGGCCGATGTACTGGCTAGATCAGCCCGTAAACGGGGTAAAAATGTCATTTTTAGCACTGGTACTGATGAACATGGCGATAAGATTGCTAGAAAAGCAATCGAGTTAAAGAAAACACCCAAAGCTCTGTCTGATGAGAAAAGTCAGTTGTTTCGAGATTTAGCCAAGCTTCTAAATATTAGTAACGATCGGTTTATCCGAACTACCGATGCCGGTCATGAACAACGGGCCAAGATCATTTGGAAGCAACTAGAAAAAGACATCTACAAGAGTAAATATATTGGGCTCTACTGCACCGGCTGTGAAGAGTATGTTACCGAGAGTATCGCTAAAGAAAATAATAATATTTGTCCTAATCACAAGCAGCAATACGAAAGATTAGAGGAGGAAAATTACTTCTTTAAGCTATCTAGTTATTCAGATCAAATTAGAGCTGCAATTACTGCCGGGACTTTTGAGATTACTCCGGTAACCCGGCGCAACGAAATTTTGAGTTTAATAAGTGAAGGCCTTGAAGACGTTTCTATTTCCCGACCTAAAGATAAGTTATCTTGGGGGATATCGGTACCGGGCGACACAAGCCAAGTAATGTACGTCTGGTTTGAAGCGGTTTTGAACTATATTACAGTACTAGGTTATCCAGAACACGCTGACTTTAAGAAGTTTTGGCCTGCGAACGTGCAAGTTATAGGTAAAGATATTCTACGTTTTCATGCTGCTATTTGGCCGGGCATATTGCTTGGGCTAGGTTTACCGCTGCCTGAGAAGCTGTTCGTGCACGGATTCGTCAACATCGATAACCGAAAGATGAGCAAGTCGGTAGGCAATGTAGTAACTCCCGGAGAAGTAGTCAAAAAATATAATGCCGATGTATTCCGTTATTACATGCTACGACATATCCCTAGTTATGACGATGGTGACTTCAGTTGGGATGCGATAGAAAATGCATACAACAATGAATTAGCCAATGAGTTAGGTAATGCCGTTCAGCGTACTTCGGTCATGATCTCTAATTACCAAAATGGGATAATTGGTGAAATGCCAGAGGCTAACCACGATACTACCAGCTATTGGGAGGCTATTGGTCAGTGCAAATTCGATAGAGCCCTTGATCACGTCTGGGAGCTAATTAAAGGCTTGAACCAGTATATTGAGCAGGAAAAACCCTGGGCAATTGCCAAAGAAGAGGATAGCCAACATCTGCAAGAAGTATTAGCTTACCAGGCGAGTAATTTATTGCAAATTGCTGATTTACTAGAGCCATTTATGCCGGAAACTGGTGGTAAGATACGTCATGTCTTTGAAGAAGGAGTAATTCGGCCAATTAAAGGTACTCTATTCCCAAGACTCGAACAGAAAACTACTAAAAAAGCAGATTAATCTATGAAATTGGTTGATACTCACTGCCACATTCACTTTGCTGACTATGGCCTAGATATTGATGAGGTTATACAGTCAGCTCGGGAGGCTGGTATAGTGCATATGATTTGCGTGGGCTGTACTTTAGAGGATAGTAAATCTGGCATTCATGTTGCTCAGCACTATCCTGATATTTCGGCTAGTATTGGTTTACATCCTCATGAGGCTAGTAAATATGTAAACAACCCTAAAGCTCTTCAGACTTTCAGAGATTTAGCTGATGAAGACCAAGTCGTTGCTATTGGTGAAATAGGTCTAGATTATTTTTATGAGCATTCGGATCGAGAAGATCAGAAAAAATTACTCAAGTTTCAATTAACTATTGCCCAAGAAAAAGAATTACCGGTAATATTTCACGTACGAGAGGCATTTGCTGACTTCTGGCCAATATATGATGAATTTAAGCCTAAAGGGATAATCCATAGTTTTACAGCTGGACAGCAGGAAATTGATCAGATATTGAAGCGAGGACTCCTGATTGGTCTGAATGGAATTATGACATTTACCAAGAATCAAGAACAGCTAGAGGCGATAAAACAAATTCCACTGAAAAATTTAGTAGTAGAAACCGATGCTCCCTACTTGACCCCAGTTCCCTTTCGTGGTACAATCTGTCAGCCTAAGCATGTAGCTACTACGGCAGCGTTTTTAAGCGACTTGAGGGGCGAAAGTATTAACAACTTCGCTGAAATTACTACGGAAAACGCATTTAGGCTGTTTAATTTAAAGAGTTTATGAGTAATATATTATCATTTGAATCATTTGAGAGATTTGCAGAGTTCCAGCCTATAGTAGGCCTGTTGGACAGTATGCGTAACAGGCGTCTAAACGGTGAAGTTAGAACCGCTGTATCTAATATTGAGGGTGCTACTTCGCATATTCCAGAGGACGTTGCTGACTATAGTCCAGCGGTTAACTCAATTAGTCAGAATGAGAACGACACAAGCCAAGTTGGTATGTCTCGAGACCAACTATCACCACAAGCAATCAATCTTACAGATGCCCAACAAGCTGTAGCAGCTGCTTATGAGATTGCTAGTCCTCAGTTCGAGGTTCCTCGCGAACTACAGGGGGTCTAAATGTTCTCTAAAATTATAAAAACTATAGTTGGGTCTAATCAGCGCGAGCGGCAACAGGAACTATATAGCAATCTAATCCGGCATGAAGCTAAGATTGGTGGAACTCTTTTCGGCCCAGTCCAACCTGGTGGCAAACGGGAGTTCTTCTGCTTAGATGAAAAGACCTGGGTTTGGCATGAAGAGTGGATTGATCAGAATAAGCAGCATCAGACTAAAACTACTCGCTACAATGTACGACCAAATAGTATCTTAAAAGCAGTTGATGGCGGGCATTATCAGCTAGTTAGTGATTACGAAGCCAAGCACCTTAGAGAAGCAGCCCGTCTGTATGAAAAGAAAATTAAAACCCAGCTGTACGATCGGATATAGGTAGCAGTTGACTTGGGCTAACCTGTAGATATTTTGATTTAGCCTATACAATATAGTTATGAAGCAAGCACCAAATATTTACATGGACTATGCGGCGGCTACGCCCCTTGATCCTAAAATCCTAAACAAAATGCTGCCCTATTTTAGCGATAATTATTATAATCCCAGTGCAACATATCTTTCCGCCCAAGCAGTTGCCCAAGATATCGCTGAAGCTCGAAACAAGATAGCTAAGGGACTAGGTGTTAAGCCAGTGGAAATAATTTTTACAGCTGGTGGAACTGAAGCTAATAACTTAGCTATCAAAGGAGTCATGGAGCGATTTCCGGAAGCACAAGTTATCACTAGTAATATAGAGCATGAATCTGTGCTCAGATCAGCTGAGAAATATAGCTATAGTCAGGTTAGAGTGGCTTCAGACGGAAGGTTGTCTACTGCTAATTTAGAAAAAGAATTAACAGATAAGACGGTACTAGTTAGTATTATTCTGGCCAATAACGAGATTGGTACGATTCAATCAATTCGTAAAATCAGTGCCTTGATTGAAAAGATCGGACAAGCCCGTGAGAAATCTGGTAATAATATGCCACTGTATCTACATACTGATGCTTCACAAGCACCGCTGTTTCTAGACCTACATTTTAGTCGTTTAGGGGTCGATATGATGACCTTAAATGGAGGTAAGATTTATGGGCCAAAGCAGTCTGGACTGCTAGTCGTTAAAACTGGCATTGTTCTATATCCGTTAATAGACGGTGGCGGCCAGGAGAGGCAACTGCGTAGTGGTACCGAAAATGTACCAGCCATTATCGGCCTTTCTGAAGCAATAATAAGTGCTCAGAAGCATCATAAGTCCGAATCTCTTCGACTAACAAAACTACGAGATTGGTTTATTACTGAATTATCTCGAGAGATTCCAGATGCTCTTATTAACGGATCACTAAAATATCGTTTGCCGAATAATATTAATATTACTATTCCTGGTACAGATAATGAGCGGATTATGATGGAACTGGATGAGCTAGGAATTCAGTGTGCGGTTGGTTCAGCCTGTAGCGCTAGTAACGACCAACCATCACATGTCCTGGAGGCTATTGGGTTGACTGATGAAGGAGCTCAATCTAGTTTGCGATTTAGTCTGGGCAGAACTACTACCAAACAAGACATTAACTACGTGATTAAGTCTCTCAAGAAGATTTGCAGCAAGAAATATATCTAGCTAGATGGCTATTTATCTAAAGTTAGATGGTATACTTTAGTTATAAACATAAGTAACTTTAAGGAACAGAGTAGCGGTGGGAAATGACTTTCAGTTTACATTATTACTAGTAGCCATTGGGGGTATCTTTTCTATTTTGCTAGCTTTTATCTGGGTGGCGATAAGGGTTGGCCCCAAAGGTAGAGGATTACATGGCCATAGTGGCCAGAAAAATGGCGAGTTATTTGATGATGCTTACCGGGAAAAACTTCAGGCGCGTGGCGTGGCCAGGTTTGAGAAAACACTCGATCAGAATGCCAGTTTTTTGCAGAATGATCTTCGTACGGTAACTGAAGAAGTCACTCAGTATATAAAAGACAATATTGGAGAGATATTACGGGGTCAATTAGATGATCAAAAACAAGTAGTCAAAGCCGCTGAGGAGCGCATGGCACAGTCTTTTAGAAATGTCGATAACGCACTAAATGATTACCAAAAAACTATGTCTGCCGAGATGCGCCAGGAGTTAAAAAAGGAAGTAAATAGGCGAGTTCAGTTCTATGAGCAAAATATGTCGGAGATTATTAACCACTACGTCAAAGAAACGCTGGCTGAGGAGTTAGATGTATCAGATCAGATTAAGGGCATTATCTCGAATTTAGAGGAAAACAAAACTGCAATTCTAGAGGATTTAAAGCGTGAAGTCTGATCCAACAATTGTTCTACATGTTAGTATTGTATCTCCAGTTGATTTAGGTAGGATACAGCGAGAGCTATATTCGATTGATTCTCATTTTCAAGCTAGAGACATTTCGGTAGATAACCGAGTGCGGACATCTGCCGAACTAGATAACCTGATTAAATCTAGTGGAGTAGACTTGTCGAGCAAGCAACAGCGTCAAACCCTAATCCAGCAACTACAATTTGTTCGCAGAACGGCTCCAACTGTTAGGATGATCTTTTCTAAACAACCTGGAAATAGGGAACTAAGTATGTTAGTTAAATGGTTTAGGGAGTTTGGACATCCAAATACATTAATAGAAGCTGGTGTAGACCCTTCGATAGGTGGGGGCTGTATAGTTAAAACCTCAACTAAAAAGTTCGATTTCAGCTATGCAAGACTACTTAGCGAAAAGCATTTGACGCTCTCAGTCTGACTGGATAATAGTCGAATAATATTGTAAAATATATAGATGTCAAAATTAAAATTAAAGGTATTCGTTGGTTTAAGCGGTGGAGTAGATAGCTCAGTGACTGCAGCTCTATTAAAAGAGCAAGGCTACCAAGTTACCGGTGTTTACATGAAAAACTGGAGTAAGGATTTGCCAGGGATGCCATGTCCTTGGAAACAAGACTACCAGGATGCCAAGCGCGTGGCAGTTCAGCTTGGTATTCCATTTAAGATGTATGACTTTGAAAAAGAATATCGTCAAAAAGTTGTTGAATACATGTTGGCTGAATACCAGGCTGGGCGAACACCCAATCCGGATATCATGTGTAATCAGGAAATTAAGTTTAAATTATTTTTTGATACTGCAATTAAAGATGGGGCTGATCTGGTGGCTACTGGCCATTATGCAAGGGTTGTTAATAGCTACAATTCCAAAAGTAAAGAAATACAGTTACTCCGAGCTAAAGATGAAAATAAAGATCAAACCTATTTCCTGTATAGGGTTAGCGAAAGTGCGTTAGCTAAAACACTATTCCCACTGGGAGATTACACAAAACCTGAGGTCCGAAAACTAGCTAAGAAGTTCGGACTAGTTACTGCAAATAAAGCTGAGAGTATGGGTATCTGTTTTGTTGGTAAAGTCGGAATTAAAGATTTTCTAGTTCATGAATTAGGGCCGCAAAAAAAAGGTGATGTAGTTGATGAACATAGCAGGACCGTTGGTCAACATGAGGGAGCAATTTTTTACACTATTGGACAAAGGCATGGCTTAGACGTTGGTGGAGGCCTTCCGTATTATGTAACTGGGAAGGACATGAAAAAGAATATTGTTTATGTTAGCACTGATCTGAACGACAAGAGTCTGTGGGATAGTAGCGTATCAGTAAAAGATGTGCATTGGATTTCAGCACGGCCAACAAATAAGAATATTGAAGTGCGTACTCGTCACCGAGCAAAATTAGTTAAAGGTGTTTTGGAATTTGGGGAATATAGCGCTAAAGTTGAAATCCAGCTGAAGGAAGATGTTCGGGCTATAACTCCAGGTCAATCGATCGTCTTTTATCAGGGAGACGTAGTACTCGGTGGTGGAATTATTTATTAATCGACTTCTTCGGTATTAATATCTTTATAGTTTTTCGCAAGATAGCTACCGCAAGTTACTTCGTTAACTCTACCAAGTTTCCGAAGTCTATATACAGTCTCTTCTTGGGGTCCAACGGAGCAATGTTCGCGGACGTTATTGCCCCATCTAACTAGCGTCCTTACCACTGTCTCGTCCTTCTCGGTTATTATTTCTGAAATGACGTGTTTAATTATTGGACAATCGTTATAGCAGGGACTACCGGGTTCGGTTATTGCCACCGATATATCTACACTCCTGCTTAGGGGAATAGGCAAATGTATATCAGATTCTGGGCTAGTTTGTTCTAATATTTCTTGCTCAAGATTTCTATTTGGTTCGAACTCAGGTTCGATACTTGCACTCATAATAATATAGTATGATATATAATGTCGCCTCAGTCAAGTACTTGTAATGAGATATACTTGTTCTATGTAGATTGATTTGGTTTAATTAACCCCTTTAAACTGTTATAATCTGACCTATGACTGCACAAGAAATACG